>NZ_JAUERW010000006.1:0-245262 GCF_041060465.1 Pseudomonas sp. W2Oct36 | reverse complement strand
ATCCCGTTCGGGGGTGGTTGTTGGGGGGGTTTTGGGGTGTCGCCAGGAGGTGGCGGTGGGGGGCGAAACTTCTTGCGCACTTTTGCTGTGTTATCCGGGTTGGCGCTCGCTGAAACCCGCCGTTTTATTTCTTAAGTTATTGATTTTGAATGGCTAATTAATAGCTGGCACAGCCCTTGATATCTCCGTGGCCCCCGGACTGGCATTTACGCCGTTCCGGATGGTTTTTTGAGCACGGAGAGCATCTTTGGCGCCCCCCCTAAATCCGCCCGTTGGTGGCGAGAAACGCGAACCTCAAGTGGCGGTTGTTCCGCTTGATCTGATTCAGGTCGAAGACGTTGGTCTTGGTGCGGCCAATTTCGATGCCTGGCTGCAGGAGATCAGCGGCGGGGTCGTCACGCTTGAGCGAATCAAGACTTTCGCCGGCGGGCTGCCGGTGGTCGGCAACATCATGGCGCTGGTTGATGCGCTGAATGACATTGCACGACTGGCGACCAGTGAGAAGCGCGATCCGCTGGATTGGGTGAGTTTGGGCATCAATCTGATTGGGATGATCCCCATCCCGCCGGGCATGGCGGCAGCGCGAATGACGCTGCGGCCGATGCTGTTTCTGGTGCGTCAGGAGATGCGTCAGGCGGGGAAGATGGTGCTGGGGGATGCGCTGATCGAGATTTTGATCGGGCACCTGAATGCCACGATTGTCGGGACACTTGATGACTTTGTGAGCCAGGCGCAGGGCAAGCTACCCGGGATTCTTGAAGATGCGGGGGCGCTGGGCGAAGGCGTCTTGTTTCAGATTGCCGACGGCCTGGAGAGCCTGGTCGACCCGAAGCTGAACGCTAAGGCTGATTTGCTTGAAGCGGAGCAGCGGGTCCATGCCACTGGGGATCTGTGGGCCTACGATCCAAAGGCTGCGATCGGCAATATCTTCGTTGCGGCTGCGGCGGTTTGTGTTGCTGCCGGCAAGGGCGCGGTGAATGGCGCTGCTGAATACCTTGTGCCTGAAGCGGTTAAAAAAGAGGTGGGCAGGCAGGCCAAGTTATTGCGTGATCTGGCTCCTCAGCTTCGCACCCAAATTACGGGGCTGGCGGATCCCGGAGCTCAGCATTCTATCGCTGCGTTACTGGTTACGTTGGAGGGTGCGGTTGTCAGTTGGCGTGCGCGCAATGGGCATGGTCAATCTTTCAACATCAAGCCGGGAGTTACTAATCAGGCCAAGCGCCGCGGCGGCGAAGGCAAACTTGAGGCTGTTCAGTTCGAGAAACCTGCCAACGCCCTGCCTAACGACCTGAAGGATTGTGCCTGCGCTACTACAATCGGAAGCATCAGTTTTGCAATGGGCTCGGAGTCGGTCAGTCATACCGATTTCAGTTTGCCGGGGCCGTTTCCCATCGAATGGACGCGGACTTATTGCTCAAGTCTGGATGCGTTTGATGAGGATGTTGTTGGCGCACGCTGGATTACGCCGTTTACCACGCGGTTTGATCTCGTCGGCGATGGCTTGGTCTTCCACGACGCCGATGGCCGCAGCCAGGAATTCCCTCTGCCCAAGGTCAAGCTGTTCCACTTCAATGCCATCGAAAATCTGACCGTCGTTCGCCTCAGCAAGGATCGGCTGTTGCTGATGCGGGGGCTTGAGCACAGGGAAACCTATGTTCGGCGGGGCAAACGGTTTGTTCTGATCAACAAGATGCTGCCCAACGGCGCCGGGGTCATGCTGCATCACGAGCATCGACGCGGTGGGGATTCGGTGCTCTCCGAGTTGGTGACTTACTCGAAGAAAGATGTAAACAAAGTCCATCTGCGCCTGGGTACGTTGATTGATGATCAGGGGCGGTTGACGGGTGTTTGGGAAATTCGTGGCGGGGACGTCAAACGCCAACTGTGTGCGTATCAGTACGATGGTCTCGGCGATCTTGTTCTGGCTCAAGACGAGAACGGCGCGGCTTGGCGCTACGAGTATCAGAACCACCTAGTTACCCGCTACACCGACCGCACCAATCGTGGTTTGAATTTGCAGTGGCAGGGATCTGGCCCCGATGCCAAGGCTGTTCGCGAGTGGGCTGACGACGGCAGTTTTGATACTCGGCTGGCGTGGGATGAAAACATCCGTCTGACCTACGTCACGGATGCTTTGGGCCACGAAACCCGGCACTACTACGACAGCCTTGGGTATACCTATCGCATTCGCCAGGCCGATGGGCGTTCGGAGTGGTTCTTCCGTGATGCGGCGAAAAACATCATCCGCCATGTCCACACCGATGGCAGAACGGATCGTTATCGCTACGACAAACTGAGCAACCTCACAGAACACATTCGCGCTGATCACAGCGTGATGAATTACGCATACGACGATAAAAGCCATCTGATCAAGATCAGCGATGGCGAGGGCGGCTTGTGGAAACGGGACTACGACCACCGCGGCAATTTGACTGAGGCGATCGATCCGCTAGAGAACGTTACCGAATACGCCTACAACAAGTTTGGTCTTCCTACAGCGATCAAAGACGCCAACGGCAATACCAAAGCGTTGGCCTACAACGAAGCCGGACAGCTCGTTAAGTACACCGACTGCTCGGGCAAGGTAAGTGCGTGGGAGTACGACGAGCGCGGCCAGATGGTCCGCTTCACCGACCCTGCTGGCCACGCGACTACGTATGAATACAAGTCAGGCCAGTTGGTCCTGATAAAACACCCGGACAAAACCGAAGAACGTTTTAGCCGCGACGCCGAAGGCCGTTTGCTCGCCTACTCCGATGGTCTGGAACGCTGCACGACGTGGCGCTACACCGCTGCGGGCTTCATCGCCGAACGCGTCGACGCCGCAGAACAAACCTTGCGTTATCGATGGGACAAACTCGGCCGCCTCGTCGCGCTGGAAAACGAAAACGAACGCAGCGCGCATTTTCACTACGACCCGGTCGGCAGGCTGTTGGAAGAACGCGGCTTCGACAATCGCTCGACTCGCTATCAGTACGATCCCGAAACCGGGCGTCTTGCCGAGACCATCAACGGGCAGCGCTCCATTGCTTTGACCTTCGACCCCATGGGCCGCCTGACCGAACGCCGCGCCACCCTCGGCGAAAAGTCCCAGAGCGAAACCTTCGCCTACGACGGCAATGGCCATCTGGTCATGGCAACCAACGCCGTGAGTCGCTTGCAATGGTTTCACGACCCGGCTGGCAACCTGCTGCGCGAGCATCAGCATTACTCGAATCTGGATAAACCCATGGTTGCGGTCTGGCAGCACGAGTACGACGCGCTTAACCACCGCGTCGCGACTATCAGACCGGACGGACATCGCGTCAGCTGGCTGACCTACGGCAGCGGTCATTTGCTGGGTATGAAGCTCGACGAGCACGAACTGCTCAGTTACGAGCGTGACGACCTGCATCGCGAAGTCGCCCGCCGCCAAGGCAACCAACTCCTGCAAACCCAAAGCTGGGA
Source organism: Pseudomonas sp. W2Oct36 (assembly GCF_041060465.1). Lineage (NCBI taxonomy): Bacteria > Pseudomonadati > Pseudomonadota > Gammaproteobacteria > Pseudomonadales > Pseudomonadaceae > Pseudomonas > Pseudomonas sp. W2Oct36. The sequence goes on along the minus strand of NZ_JAUERW010000006.1, from coordinate 241,815 downwards.
CCCGGCGGGACGCCTCCAAGAACAACTGCTAGGACGAGCAGACGACAAATCCACGCTCATCAAACGCGCCTACACCTACGACGCCGCCGGCCAACTCACCGACATCAATGACAGCCGCCGCGGGCCGCTCAGCTACCGCTACGATCCCGTCAGCCGGCTAATCAATGCGACTAGTCGCTTGGGTGTGGAAACCTTCGCCTTCGACCCTGCGAGCAACCTGCGCAACGAAACCGCCGCGCCCGTCCGCCGCCCACTCGACCCAGAACCAATTCAAAACAAACTCGTGGACAACCTGCTGCGCGACTACGCCGGCGGCCACTACGAATACGACGAAAGCGGGAACCAGACCGAGCGCTGGACCAACGGCTTGCGCAGCGAACTTCACTGGGATCTCTTCGATCGCCTCGCGCATTTCCGAGATTCGCGCCTGACTGTCGACTTCGGCTACGACCCACTGGGACGTCGCCTCTACAAACTCTCAAAAGCCCACTACCGACCGCGCCCCGAAGCCGGTACCGGCTGGAACGAAAACGAACACGCCCGTAAAGAGCGCGAGCTCGGCTGCGGCTTCACCCTGTATGGCTGGGACGGCGACAACCTGGCGTGGGAAAGCAGTCCTCCGCCATACGCCGGTGCCCTGGGCCGAACCGTCCACTACATTCACGAGCCCGGCACTTTCGTCCCGGTGGCCCAGGCCATCCGCCACGAAACCATCCGTCTCGTAAGCCAGCCTACGTACGAAGGTCGCTACAACTTCAAAGAAGACCCGCTTTGGAACTACAAACCCGTCGCGCTGCCGATTGACGCACTCGCCTGGTACCAATGCGACCACCTCGGCACGCCCCAGGAAATCACCGACCAGACCGGCAACACCGCCTGGAGCGCCCAATACAAAGCGTGGGGAGAGGCAACCGAACAGCGCTCTGAATTCGCCCAACAGACTGGCCTAACCAACCCGATCCGTTTCCAGGGCCAGTACCACGACCACGAAACCGGCCTGCACTACAACCGGCATCGGTACTATGATCCAAGGGTCGGGCGCTTCATCAGCGAAGACCCGATTGGGTATCTGGGTGGACTGAACATCTACCAATACGGGCCCAACTCAATCAGTTGGGTCGATCCGTTAGGCCTGGCAAGTTCGACCGTCGGACTAGGGCGGAAACCAAAATCTGATAAGCCTAATCAAAACTGTAAACGCGCATGCAGAAAAAAATGGGAGGTCAATCGCTTTGATCGCATTTGTGAAGCGAAACTCAACGGCACCTTAGTTAAATATTATCGTGCAACGGGGACAGAGATGTGGTGGTCCGCTGACACTGAAGGTCACGGTGGTACAGCGTGGAAATTGATGGAGCAAGATAGCAACCATTTAATCCATATTCGTGATGTGAATATTTATGGGGACTTCATGAATAAACATAAAGGAAAAACGGGAAAAGTCATGCCTATGAAAGGCATGAAATGTCGGGATGCCAAAGGAATCTGATGATGATCACGAGCGCTGAAGAATTTAAGCGGTACGTAGAGAGCGAAATCGAGGATGAAAACGCGAAGGCGTTTGATCCAGCGCCTGATGAGGTCTGGTTCGACGTACTGCTAAAGTACCCTGAACTAAGCCGAGATGTTGTTTATAATCACACGATCTCGGTGGACGTATTGGAACGGCTATGCCTATGCGACGATATGCACGTGCGCTGGGAAATTGCCATCAAAAGAAGGATAAACCGAGCGATTTTCGAGCAGCTAGCTCGTGATAAAAGCATCATCATCCGGCACAGAATTGCCTGCAATCCCAAAGCGCCAGAAGACATCCTAGTTCAGCTAGCAGGAGATGAAGATCCGATTGTCTCGGCGGCCGCTAGAAAAAGAATAGCCCTTAAAAGCAACCGTGCTTAAGACCAGAGGGGGACAAAAGGGGACGGACCCCTTTAATTCGTAAATTTCAAATCGCTAAAGTGTAAGGATATAAAATGATTAATTCTGCCGAAGAATTTGTAGCGCTGCGCGACAGTGAGATAAAGGCCGAATACGACAGATCCGCCATGGAGGAAGCGCCAATTGCCGTATGGCGGGATGTGATAGAAAAATTTCCCGATCACAGGCGATGGGTTGCGCACAATAAAACCGTGCCGGTGGAGATTCTTGAAATGCTATGTGTGTTCGATGTTAGCACCAGATGGTTCGTGGCACGTAAAAGAAAGCTCTCTGCTGCGTTGTTTGAGCGTCTCTCACAAGATGAGGATTCTGACGTCCGGGTCGCAATATGTACCAATAAAAAGACTCCATTGGAAATCCTTGACCGACTGCGTCAGGATGTGAACGAAGACGTTGCTTGTGTGGCGACGGAAAACTACGAGCGTAGAATTGAAGAGTTGGAGAGCAAACAGGCTAGGACTAGTGGGGACGGCCCCCTTTAGTTCCAGGTGGGTTATGCGAAATACAATCTTGACCCAAAAAAGTAACAATAGTGGACAGTAAATAAAACAGGCCACGGGGAAACGCTTGAAAGTCTAAGATGAATCTAGCGTGTGGCTCGTGAATGCTGATATTTACGGAGGCCATAAGAGCAAGCATAAAAGCGGAGTCAGAAAGAATATAAATTTCAGATTTTTTAAGTGTAAGGTTAAAAATGATTACATCTGCTGAGGAGTTTGTAGCGCTACGGAATAGCTCCATCATAAGTGAATACGATAGAGCTGCAACTGAGGAGGCCCCGATTTCGGTATGGCGCGATGTAATAAAAAAATACCCGAACTCCAGGCGATGGGATTCGCATAATAAAAGTGTCCCATTAGAGATCTTAGAAGAACTATGCCAGTTTGATAGCACCGTCCGGCAGTTCATTGCAGCAAAAAGAAAGCTGTCACCGGCGCTCTTCGAAATTCTATCTTGGGATGAGAGTTATGTTGTACGCATAGCAGTGGCCGCCAACAAAGAAGCACCAATTACAATATTGGAAAGACTACTTAATGATCAAAACAAGCATGTTGCTCGCGCGGCAGAATACAAACTTAAAGAGACAAAAAATAAAAATAAGAATAGAAGCAGGGAGTAATTCCCTTTGAGTTCTTTCGCGTTAAGGCGGACAGCTTACAGTAGCTTATTGGGACGGCCCCCTTGAACTAGCGTGAGGATAAGTAGAAAGGCACTGCCCTTTGAACCGCTAGCTCAACCACCGGGGACAGATTAATTTACGGTCAAGCGTTGTAAATAAATCAGTCCCCTTATGAGTCCCCTTATGCACAGGGAGGACGGCCTAAAGATTTTTGGCGGCGAGCTCTTTAATCTTTGGTCTGAGTAGGAGTGAAAAACGCCCGGCCTTTTAAACCGCTAGTTCAACCGCCGGGGACAGATTAATTTACGGTGAAGCGTTGTAAATAAATCAGTCCCCTTATGCAAGTCCCCTTGTGCACTCTGCTCTGCTCACGGTTGAGGAGCCGGTGCCGCCTTGCCCGTTTGAGGATCAGGATAATTCGGAATTTCCCCCAGCCTGCGCAGCCCGTTGAAGTGCTGCGGATCGTCCAGATAGCGAACCATCACCTCGCGCCAAGTGGGGTCGCCGAAGGTCTGCACGTGAGGCCCGCGCGTGAGTTGCAGCACGCGCGGCGGTGGCGCGGCCTGATACAGGCTGATGCCGTTGTGCAGCGGCACTTGCATGTCGTCCAGACTCTGGAACAGCAGCATGGGCGTGCCCTTGAGTTGCGGCATGCCGTTGATGGCGCTGTCGCCGTCGGGGATCACCCACGATAGCGGCCGTTTGATGGGCCACGTCAGCCACGACGTGCTGAGGGTATAGCGGGCGACCTCACGATAGCTCGCCGGCACCCCATCGAGGACCAGCGCCTTGACCCGCGCGCGCTGCTGCGGATGTTCGGACAGGTAATGCACCGCCAGCGCGCCGCCGATGCTTTGGCCGAGCACCACGAGCGGTTTGCCCTGCACTTCAGGCGCCGCGTTCAGCCAGTCAAACGCCGCGTCGATGTCCTGATAAATGGCCGGCAGACTCGGCTCACCTTCCGACCGACCATAGCCGCGATAATCCACCAGCAGCACTTGATAGCCCTGCTCCGGCAACCACCAGCTCCCCGCCAGATGCCACGCCATGTTGCCGCCGTTGCCATGCAGGTGCAGCACCGTGCCCTTTACCGGTACGCCGGGCTTGGCCGGCAGAAACCACGCGTTGAGTTTGGTGCCGTCGGCCGCTGTAAGGGTGACATCGCGCCAGGCGAGGTGGGCCTTGTCCGGCGTCAGCGGCAAACCGCGTTCCGGGTAGAACAGCAATTCGCTGCAGCCACTGAGGGAAATGACCAGGAGCAAGGTAAGAAGAAGCTTCAAGCGATGTCCTTCAATTCTGGATGGGCGGACGACGGGAAACCTGACAAAGGCGCCGATGTATCAGCGCCCACAGACTCACAGACTCACAGACTCACAGAATATTCGAATAGTCCGCTTCGATCCGGTCCAGGCTCAGATGATTGAGGAAGTTGGAGAAACACATCCACGCCGACAGCGCATTCATGTCACGGAACTGATCGGGCAGGTATTTGGGCGGTACCACCAAGCCTTCGTCCACCAACTGGCGCAGCGTGCGCATGTCTTCCAGCGTGGTCTTGCCGCAGAACAGCAGCGGCACCTGCTCCAGCTTGCCCTTTCTCACGGCCAACTGGATGTAGTTGTAGACCATGATGAAGCCCTTGAGGTAGGACAGATCCTTGGTGAAGGGCAGCCCATTCGGTACCGAGCCCCGGAATACCCGACTGGCGTTGCCGTAGCTTTCGGACATGCCGAAGCCTTGCTCGCGATAGAACTCGAACACCTGCAAAAAGTCGGCGCCCTCCTCGGCCATGTGAATGGCGCGGGTACGATTGGTCAGCTTGCGCAGGCGGCTCGGGTAGGACGCAAAGCCGATGATCTCCATCAGGATCGCCAGGCCTTCCTGGGTCACTGTCGACGAGGGCGGGCCTTTGGACAGGAAGGTGCAGATAGGCTGATTCTGCCCATTGAGCGTGGTGCCGACGTGCACCAGGCCTTCATGGACTTCCAGCGCGCGCACGTCGCGTTCGTTGAACATCGCGTCACTGCGGATCTTGATGTAATCGGCTCCGGCTGCCGCGTCCGCCACGATGCCGTCGGATTCGAACACCCGGATCGTCTCTTCAGCCTCACCGAACGTGCGATTGAGCCGGGTTTGCAGCATGGCGACGGCGTCTTTGGCCGTCAGGATTTTCGGCTCGTCCTTGAGATCGCCGCGGCCGGCAATGTTGTTCAGGTAATCGGAGAGCATCATGCCGAGGTCGGACAGGGTCGGGTCGCCGGCGTGGAAAGCATCGGACGCCGCGCCGTACAGCTCCTGAGAGATCAGGCCGAAGTCGGGGGTGCCGCGTGCTTCGAGCATGCGGATGACCATCCGGTACTCTTTGCACATGCGGCGCATGATCTGCCCGACCGGGTTGAACTGGCCCAGCTGCCGGGTGATGTCACGCTCGATGTTCTGGAACTCCAGCTTCACCGCGCCGGAATCAAAGCCCAGCGGGCGATTCTCGTAGTACGCGCGATCCACCTCCGGCAGGTTTTTGCCTTTGCCGTCGAGGAAGGTCTTGCGGATGTTGTCATCCCACTTCACGGCATCAAGGACGCGGATCGGCGTCTGCGCCACCACGATACGATCGGACAACGTGCGAATAGTCTGCTGGTATTCGTCCACCCGGTACCCCTTATTGAACCGTTTGCGCTATTTGGTCATGCTCTGATATTGAGCTGCCTTGAGAAAGACGTCGGAATTGGCCGGGTCGTCGAGGTAGCCAAAGACCTTGTCCATGGGACTTGAGATCAGCATGCCGTCGCCCTTGACCGTATCGACCCGCTCCCCGTCCAGAAGCTTCTGCTCGACCAACTGCTGAAACCGCTCCAGGTCCAGGTCATAGACCACCAGTTCGTCGGCGCCGTTCTCGTTATCCATCAGGTCGAAACCGGCGATGACGTAATTGCCGCCGTATTTATCAGGCAGCGCGGCGGACACGTACCAGCGACTGCCGTGCCGCGACACGGTGAAGGGGTACTCGTCACGGTTTTTGCGATCGCCTTTGCGGTAGCTGACCGCTTTGTAACGGTCGGGGCCGGCGCGGCTGATTTCCAGTTCGAGCGGCTCGCCCCAGGCATTTTTGCTGCTCCAGGTGCCGAGCAATCTGAGCGGGGCGGTGTTGCTGACCGGAATCGGGTCCTTGAACGTCACCAGGCATCCGCTCAACAACGCGAACGACAGGGCGAGCAATACGCGCCAGCCTTTCATCAGGTTCTCCTTGAGGTATCAGCCAGCCATCGGCTTGGCAGTGCCCAGTACCAGATGCATCTGGCGAGTCAGAATAGCGAGCATTTCTTCGTCTGCGCCGGGGCGGGGCCCGTTGAGCAGCCCCTGATATTCCATCCGGCAGATGAGCCCCGTCAACACTTGGGCATCCAGCTGCGGCTGAACCGAGCCCATGACCTCAAGAAACTGGGCGCTGCCCTGCAACAGAATCTGCTGGTGGGCACTCACCAATGGTGCCAGACGCGGGTTGATCAGCGCTTCGAGGTGGAAGGCGTGCTCGGCAATGAGCTGGTCGCGGCGGGTCAGCAGTTGATGGCGCACGTACTCCATGGTCATTCGTGCGATCTCATCGGCCAGCCGGGCGCGGGCGTCGGCGCTGCCGTCATTGCGTGCGACCATCTCGCGCAGCAGCGCCTCGGTGTTGGTCCACAGCTTGGCCATGTACGCCGCGCTGCGTTCAACGTATTGCGCGAAGGCATCGGTGAGCAGGTCATCGATGTCCTTGAAATAGTAAGTGGTCGCGGAGAGCGGTACTTGCGCTTCGGCAGCGACTGCGCGATGACGCACGGCCCGAACGCCATCACGGATGAGGATGCGCATGGCCGCATCGAGAATCTGTTGCCGACGCTGTTCACTTCCCTGTCGACTCGCCTTGCGGCCCTGGTACTGAACACTCTGTGCGACTGCCGTGGCCAGGCCAGCGGCTCCCTTTTGAGCGATCGTGCGGTTCACAACTGGATTTCCTTTTCATTGAGTAGCAGGCGCGGTGTCTGCAGCAGCGTGGCCTGCGTGACTTTACAGACAAAAAAAAGCCGCCCTGCGCAGGCGGCTTGTTTTGACGCTTAGGCTTGCGGCCGCATGTGCGGGAACAGGATGACGTCTCGTATGGACGGCGAGTTGGTCAGCAGCATGACCAGACGGTCAATGCCGATGCCCTCGCCCGCTGTCGGCGGCATGCCGTATTCCAGCGCCCGGACGAAGTCTGCGTCGTAGTGCATGGCTTCATCATCGCCCGCGTCCTTGTCCGCCACCTGGGCCATGAAGCGCTCGGCCTGGTCTTCCGCGTCGTTCAACTCGGAATAGGCGTTGGCGATTTCACGGCCGCCAATGAACAGCTCGAAGCGGTCGGTGACGTTGGGGTTGTCATCGTTGCGACGGGCCAGAGGCGACACTTCGAACGGGTACTGGGTGATGAAGTGCGGCTGCTCCAGCTTGTGCTCGACCAGCTCTTCGAAAATCATCACCTGCAGCTTGCCCAGACCTTCGAAACCCAGCACCTTGGCGCCGGCTTTCTTGGCGATGGCGCGGGCCTTGTCGATGTCGTTCAGGTCATCGGCGGTCAGCTCGGGGTTGTACTTGAGGATCGAGTCGAACACCGACAGACGCGCAAACGGCTCGCCGAAGTGGAACACCTTGTCGCCGTACGGCACGTCGGTGCTACCGAGCACCAGTTGGGCCAGCTCGCGGAACAGCTCCTCGGTCAGGTCCATGTTGTCTTCGTAGTCCGCGTACGCCTGATAGAACTCAAGCATCGTGAACTCGGGGTTGTGACGGGTCGAGACGCCTTCGTTACGGAAGTTGCGATTGATCTCGAACACCTTCTCGAACCCGCCAACCACCAGACGCTTGAGGTACAGCTCAGGCGCGATACGCAGGAACATTTCCAGGTCCAGCGCGTTGTGGTGCGTCTCGAACGGCTTGGCCGCAGCGCCACCGGGGATGGTCTGCAGCATCGGCGTTTCGACTTCGAGGAAGTCGCGCTGCATCAGGAAGCTGCGGATGTGGGCAATGACTTTCGAGCGAACGCGGAAGGTTTCACGCACGTCATCGTTGACGATCAGGTCGACGTAACGCTGGCGATAACGCTGCTCGGTATCGACCAGGCCATGGTGCTTGTCGGGCAGCGGGCGCAAGGATTTGGTCAGCAGGCGCACGTTGGTCATTTCGACATACAGGTCGCCCTTGCCGGAACGGGCCAGGGTGCCTTCGGCTGCGATGATGTCGCCCATGTCCCAGGTTTTCACCGAGGCCAGGGTTTCTTCCGGCAGGGTCTTGCGGTTGACATAGACCTGGATGCGACCGGTCATGTCCTGAATCACCATGAACGAGCCACGGTTGAGCATGATGCGCCCGGCAACCTTGACCGGAATCGCCGCTTCAGCCAGCTCTTCCTTGGTCTTGTCCGCGTACTGTTTCTGCAGGTCGTTGCAGTAGTTTTCGCGACGGAAGTCGTTCGGGAAGGCATTGCCCTTGGCGCGCTCGGCCGCAAGTTTTTCCTTGCGCAGGGCGATCAGGCTGTTTTCTTCCTGTTGCTGGGCTTGCGGGTCGAGTTGTTGGTCGCTCATGTCTTGATTATCCATCACAGGTTCGTGGCCCTTCGTCTGGCCGGGAAGCGCGACGAAGGATCGCGGGCGGCGACGTCATGATGACGCGCCCGACCCGCAACAGTGGTGTGGCGATTACAGGCCCTGTTTGAGGCTCGCGATCAGGTATTCGTCGATGTCGCCATCGAGCACCTTGTCGCAATCGCTGCGTTCGACGCTGGTGCGCAGGTCTTTGATGCGCGAGGCATCGAGTACGTACGAACGGATCTGGTGACCCCAGCCGATATCCGACTTGGTGTCTTCAAGCGCTTGCGAGGCCGCGTTGCGCTTCTGCACTTCCTGCTCGTACAAGCGCGCCCGCAGCATCTTCATCGCGGTGTCTTTGTTGGCATGCTGGGAACGTTCGTTCTGGCAGCTGACCACGGTGTTGGTCGGCACGTGGGTAATCCGGACCGCCGAGTCAGTGGTGTTGACGTGCTGACCACCGGCGCCCGAGGAGCGATAGGTGTCGATGCGCAGGTCAGACGGGTTGATGTCGATTTCGATGTTGTCATCGATTTCCGGCGAAACGAACACTGCCGAGAACGAGGTGTGACGGCGGTTGCCGGAATCGAACGGGCTCTTGCGGACCAGACGGTGGACGCCGATTTCGGTGCGCAGCCAGCCGAATGCGTACTCGCCCTTGATGTGCACCGTGGCGCCTTTGATACCGGCGACTTCACCGGCCGACAGCTCCATGATGGTCGCGTCGAAGCCGCGCTTGTCGGCCCAGCGCAGGTACATGCGCAACAGGATGTTCGCCCAGTCCTGGGCTTCGGTGCCGCCGGAACCGGCCTGGATGTCCAGGTAGGCGTTGTTCTGGTCCATCTCGCCGCTGAACATGCGACGGAATTCCAGTTTTTCCAGCGCCTCGCGCAGGCGCTCGACTTCAGCGGCAACGTCGTCGACGGCGGCCTGGTCTTCTTCTTCGGCGGACATCAGCAACAGGTCCTTGGCGTCCACCAGGCCGGTGCTCATTTCGTCGAGGGTGTCGACGATCTGCGCCAGCAGCGAACGCTCGCGGCCCAGTTCCTGGGCGTACGACGGGTTGTTCCAGACGTTTGGATCTTCGAGCTCGCGGTTAACTTCGGTCAGACGATCATGTTTGTGATCGTAGTCAAAGATACCCCCGAATGGTTTCGGAGCGCTCGGACAGGTCCTTGATGCTGTTTAGGATCGGGTTGATTTCCATGGTAGGCAGCACTCGCAGGCGATTTTCACAAAGCCGGCGAGTATATCGCAGTCATGGAGGCAGGGCACGCCTGAGCGTCCGGAATGACAGCAATTAGCGCTGCCCCTTATCGGGTAATGGCCGACGGGGCGCAATCGCGAATGGCTATTCGGGGTATAGCGCTGGTGAACCCGCGACGGCAGTCCGTTGCGCGCCATAAATGCCACCTCCATACACCCGTTGTCGATGGCGGGGCGTATCTATAACCATCGGGAACCAGAGCGACGTGGTTCACAAACGAACGCTAAGTATCTGGGAAACCTTTAACGCCGTTATCCATTAATGGCTTAGACCCAATGGCGATAACATCAACATCCAATCAATATTTAAACCCGCTGGAAGCCTCAACCTGAAAGGCTATGATCATCAAAACCAATCTCTCCACAACAACGAGTCACCAAACATGAAAAGTCATTACCCCGCCCCTAGCGTTACAGGCGTCACTGACGGCATTTTGGATTTGGTAGAAACCGATCTACCGATTATCGAAGTTAATTACCCAACCCTCGACAAGGCGCACTCAGTAAGCGTCATGTGGGAAATCTACGGCAAGGAGCAGCATTGGATATACTGCTGCGAGCTTCAACAACAATCACCGGGCGAAGACTCGCACTTCCAAAGGACGCCACGGCATTACTATTCCAACACGCTGTCACGCATGGGCTTGATTAAAGTCTGGTACAGCGTATCCATCGAAAATGGACCATCTGTTGATTCGGAGCCATTGGAATTCGAAGCTACCTCCGCTGGTTCAGGGCCTCCTCCAATTGGAAGCGTCGGGAGCATCGCGGTGCGAGAGACAATAAAACAACACGAAGGCCTGTATCCCACGATTGTTAATGTGGAGGTGAGAACATCCGCTCTCGGTGAGGGGGCCCACATCTTTGCCAAATGGGAAAACATGACAGCTCAGCCAGCAAGAGTAACGTGGAGCAACTCAACCAGCGAACTTTTATGGGAGCTAGCCCCTCTTACTTCAGACTCTCGGCTGGCAGAGTTCCTGCTCCCCATCAGCGAGATTAACAAGTGCGACGGAAGCCACGGCTACTTGACGCTCCATAATTCATTGGGCTCTGCTGCTTACTCGATTCGACTCTGCGTAAATACTAGCTGTGATCCCGGCCCCACCAAACCTTGAAACCCTTCATACCGGTTCAATCAAGAGTGGCTTGCCCACTCTTGATCAATAATAAGTCGTTTACCCCACCGCCACCTGATTGCGACCATTGTGCTTAGCCGCATACAGCCCCTGATCCGCACTTTGAATCAACTGGCGACTGTGGCTGCCCACTTGCGGGACGACAGTGGCCAGACCAATGCTGACCGTCAGGCTGGAGCCTTGGGTCGGGGCGACGTGGGGGATGTTCATGCCGGCGATGGTCTGACGCAGTTTTTCAGCCAGCAAACGCGCGCCGCCCGGGGAGGTGCTGGGCAGTACCAGCGCAAATTCTTCGCCACCGTAACGCGCCGGCAGGTCGGAAGGACGGCTGGAGTTGGCGCGGATGGCTTTGGCGACCTGACGCAATGCCTCGTCACCTTCGAGATGGCCGAAGGCATCGTTGTAAGCCTTGAAGTAGTCGACGTCGATCATCAAGAGCGAGATCTGGGTTTGCTCCCGGGTGGAACGGCGCCATTCCAGTTCCAGGTACTCGTCGAAGTGGCGGCGATTGGACAGGCCGGTCAAACCGTCGGAGTTCATCAGCCGTTGCAGCACCAGGTTGGTGTCCAGCAGCTGTTGCTGACTGACCCGCAACGCACGATAGGCTTCGTCGCGCTGCAGCAGCGTCATGTAGGAGCGCGAGTGGTAGCGAATGCGCGCCACCAGTTCGATGTTGTCCGGCAGTTTGACGAGATAATCGTTGGCGCCAGCGGCAAAGGCGGCGCTTTTGATCAGCGGGTCTTCCTTGGTCGAGAGCACAATGATCGGAATGTCACGGGTCTTCGGATTGGCGCGGTACTCACGCACCAGTGTCAGGCCGTCCAGGCCGGGCATGACCAGGTCCTGAAGAATCACGGTCGGCTTGATGAGGATCGCTTGGGCTATCGCCTGATGCGGGTCTGCGCAGAAATGGAAGTCGATGTTGTCTTCGTGCGCCAGCCCGCGGCGGACAGCCTCGCCGATCATGGCCTGATCGTCGACCAGCAGCACCATCGCAGCGTTTTCATCCGTGGCGTTCAGATCGTCCAGTTGCAAATCATGCATGCGGGGTCTCCTGGTCACAGGCGGGCTGTGAAATCACCTGGAAATTCATTGGGTGAATACCTCCTTCAAGCGAGGTGCGATCGAGTCCAGTGAGCGAATTTCCATGGCGGCGTCGATCGCCGCAGCCGCTTTAGGCATGCCGTACACCGCACAGCTTTCCTGATTCTGGGCGATGGTGAGAAAGCCCCGCTGACGCATCAGCTTGAGTCCCTGCGCACCATCACGGCCCATGCCGGTCAACAAAACACCCACTGCGTCACCATTCCAATAGCTGGCCACACTTTCGAAAAACACGTCGATGGAGGGCCTGTAAATTTCGTTAACCGGCTCTGCGGTGTACGCCAGCGTGCCGTTCCTGAGCAGACGAATATGGTGGTTGGTGCCCGCCAGCAGCACCGTGCCCACTTGCGGCGGCTCGCCATCGCGCGCCAGCCTGACCTCAAGCCCCGAAGAGCCGCTCAGCCATTGCGCCATCCCTTCGGCGAATACCTGATCCACGTGCTGCACCAGCACGATGGCGGCCGGAAAGTCATTCGGCAGCGCCTTGAGCAGTATTTCCAGCGCGGCAGGCCCGCCGGCCGATGAGCCGATCGCGATCAACCGCTGACGCTGTGCCGACTCGCGCACCGGGGGCGGCACGGGGCGCACCCGCGTGTCCCGCTCGCCAATGAGCCAGCCTATATTAAGTATCTTGCGCAACAAAGGCGCGGCGGCATGCCTGGGGTTGCCGGCCCCCAGCGCAGGCGTGTCGACCACGTCCAGCGCGCCATGGCCCATGGCTTCGAACACCCGATGCACATTCTGCTCGCGATCCACGGTGACGATGACGATGGCACACGGCGTCGCCGCCATAATACGTCGAGTCGCCTCCACGCCGTCCATCACCGGCATGATCAGGTCCATCAGTATCAGATCGGGCTTTTGCTGGACGCAACGCTCGACAGCCTCGGCGCCGTTACTGGCCACCCAGACAATCTGGTGCGCCGGCTCGAAAGCCAGCGCGCGACGCAGCGCCTCCACCGCCATGGGCATGTCGTTGACGATGGCGATCTTCATCCCTGCGCATCTCCTATCAACTCAACGACCGCATCGAGCAACGCGTCGTCGTGGAAACTGGCCTTGGCCAGATAGTAATCGGCGCCGGCGTCCAGGCCGCGGCGGCGATCTTCTTCACGGTCCTTGTACGACACCACCATCACCGGCAGCGATTGCAGGCGGCTGTCGCGACGCACCAGCGTCACCAGCTCGATGCCGTCCATGCGCGGCATGTCGATGTCGGTGATGAGGAGGTCGAAATCCTCACCGCGCAGGGCGTTCCAGCCGTCCATGCCGTCTACGGCCACCGCCACTTCATAGCCACGACTGAGCAACAGTTTGCGTTCCAGTTCGCGCACGGTCAGGGAGTCATCGACCACCAGCACGCGCTTGCGCACCCGTGCGTCAGCCTGACGACTGCGCCGGTCGATGCGTTCCAGGCGTCCGGTATTGAGCAGTTTCTCCACCGAACGCAGCATGTCTTCAACGTCGATGATCAGCACCGCCGAGCCGTCGTCGAGCAACGCGCCGGCGGAGATGTCCTGAACCTTGCCCAGGCGCGGATCCAGCGGCAACACCACCAGGGTGCGTTCGCCGATGAAACGCTCCACGGCAACCCCATACACCGCATCGCGCTCGCGAATCACCACCACTTTGAGCACGTCTTCACTGTGCTGGCTGGCCGGACGGTTAAGCAGCTGAGTGGCGGCTACCAGCCCGACGTGGCGCTCTTCATGCCAGAAATGCTGACGCCCTTCCAGCTGTACGATTTCGTCGGCGCGCACGTCACGCATGCGCTCGATGTGCGCCAGCGGAAAGGCATACGCTTCGCCGCCGACGTCCACCACCAGACTGCGCACCACCGACAAGGTCAGCGGCACTTCGAGATGGAAACGGCTGCCCTTCCCCGCGCGCTGGTCCAGTTCGACGCCGCCACGCAGCTGCCGGACCATGTGCTGAACCGCATCCAGACCGACGCCTCGACCGGACACTTCAGTGACCTTGTCGCGCATGCTGAACCCGGGCAGGAACAGGAAGCTCAGCAGTTCCTCCTCGCTCAACTGCGCAGCGGTTTCGGCGGGCGAGAGTTTGCGATCGATGATGCTTTGGCGCAGACGCTCAAGATCCACCCCGGCGCCGTCGTCGATCAGCTCGACCACCAGCAAACCGGCCTGGTGAGAGGCCTTCAGCTTAATCAGCCCCTCGGCTGGCTTACCGATGGCGACGCGCTGCTCGGGCAGCTCGATGCCATGGTCGACGGCGTTGCGCAGCAAGTGGGTCAATGGCGCTTCAAGTTTTTCCAGCACGTCGCGATCGACCTGAGTCTTTTCGCCGTCGATCTCAAGCCGCACCTGCTTGCCCAGCGAGCGGCCCAGATCACGGACCATGCGCGCCTGCCCCGCCAGCACGTCGGCAAACGGTCGCATGCGGCAGGCCAGCGCCGTGTCGTAGAGCAGTTGCGCGCGTTGCGAGGCCTGCCAGCCGAACTCGTCGAGGTCCGCCGTTTGTTGAATCAGCAAATGCTGCGCTTCGCCGAGCAGCCGCCGCGCTTCGTCCAGCGCCTTCTGCGCGTCGGGATCGGTGTTGGCGCCGAGCAAGGCTTCGAGACTGTCCAGCGCTCGGGTCGCACCGGTCTGGGTGCGTTTGACCCGTTGCATCGCGGCCAGATACGGCTTCAGCCGTTGGGTCTCGACCAGCGACTTGCTCGACAGGTCCAGCAGGTTGTTCAAGCGTTCGGCGGTGACGCGCAGGACCCGTTCGCCGGTCTCGACCACACGTCGTTCACCGGGAGCCTCCGCTTTGAGCGCAGGGTCCGGAACGGGTTCGACAGCAGAGGCTGCCAGCTCTTCAGCCGCCGAATCCTGCGCCGACTGAAGCGAGGTGACCAGCGACTGCGCATTGGCCAGCAGGATGTCTTCGAGGGAAGGCAGCGCGGTCGGCACCAGCATGGCTTTCATCGCCGGATCGTCGCTGACCATGTTGTTCATCAGCGCCACATAGCCGTCGACATCTGCCTGAGGCACGGTGGCGCCAGGCGTGGCGATGCGCATCAGCAAATCGGTGCCCATCAGCAGAGCGTCGATGTGCTCGGGCAGTAGGTGCAATCGCCCTTCCTGGGCACTGACCAGGCAATCTTCCATGACGTGGGAAACGCTGACGCCGGCGTTGACCCCGACAATACGCGCCGCGCCTTTCAGCGAATGGGCCGCGCGCATGCACGCTTCCAGTTGATCGGCCTGGGTCGGATTGCGCTCAAGGGCCAACAGGCCTGCGCTCAACACGTGGGTCTGCGCTTCCGCCTCCAGGGTGAAGAGTTCGAACAGCGACGCATCGCGCATTTGATCGGGCGTCATGTCAGGCTCCGGTTCACAGCCGACAACAGGTGGTCTTCATCGAGCAGGCGCAAGCTGCGGTTTTTCCATTGCACGACCCCTCGGGTGAAGCGCGCGTTGCTGTTCTGCGTCGACGCCGAGGCACTGTCCAGCAGACGCGCCTCAATGGCATGAATGCCGTCGACTTCGTCCACCGGCACCACCACCGGACCGCCGTCTGCCGAAACGATCAGCATGCGCGGCAATGTTCGGGCGTCACCCACCGGCGCGACTGAAGGGTCCAGCCCGAGCAGTTCGACGAACGACAGGCACGCCACCAGGGCGCCGCGCACATTGGCAACCCCCAGCAAGGCGCGGGAACGCTGGTGCGGAAGGGAATGAATGGCTTGCACCGGCGACACTTCCACCAGACACCGGGTCGGCAGACCGAGCCACTCTTCGCCCAGACGAAACACCACGGTCGAGCGGGTTTCGACGTCGACGGCCAGCGCATCGGTGTGCATCGACACGCGCTGCTCCTGCGCCAGCGAATAGCGGTCGAGCAAGCGCGTGGCTGCGGCCGAGTAGACGGAGCAGTTACGGCAATGAATATGATCGGCAAGCAGCGGACAGGAGCGGTCGCCATGGATGCCAATGCGGTTCCAGCAGTCGTCGATCGCCTCGGCGTCGTCGCTGACCAGCTCTGTGTGTACGCGACTCATCCACTGTGTCCTTCTTTAGTGACACCCCGTGCCGCGCGCTCCTGCAGCCGCCGGGCCCCTGCGCTGTCGCCCTGGGCGGCGAGGAGCGCGGCCAGTTGCGCCAGGGTTTCCGGATGCTGTGGTTGCAGATACAACGCCTTGCGATAAAACCCTTGTGCCGCGCTCGTCTCCCCCGCCACTTCGCTGAGCAGGCCCAGCCAGTAAAACACCGGCGCCACGGGGTCGAAGCGCTTGAGGTACTGCTCGCACGCCACCTTCGCCTCGCCACTGCGGCCTTCGTTGGCAAGGACGGCGATGCTGCGCAGCAACTCGGCTGCTTCGCAATTGCCAGCACCCGGCGCTACCACCGCCTTGATGTCGGGTCTGAGCGCAGCCCTGCGTTCTTCAGCCAGCGCAGGATCACCCAACAACCTCGGCGCAAAGGCCTGGGGTTTAAGGGTGCCGCGCGACGGGGCCGAGGCTGAGCGAGCAGACGTTGAGTAAGCAGGCAAAGCATCGTTTCGCGACGGCGGCATGGCTGGGGCAGTCAGCCCGCCGTGGGGTTCGGAAACGGCCTCGTCACGCCGACGAAAGGCAAAGGATTGGGGAATGCCGATCGACACCATGCCCATGCGCCCGAGCAGGCTGCCCTCGGCGGGGCCGATAAACAGCACGCCGTCGTCGCGGGTCATGCGTTTGAGCGCCTCGAAGCCCTGACGCTGAGTCTCGACGTCGAAGTAGATCAGCAGGTTGCGGCAGAACACGAAATCGTAGGCCGACTGCGCCACCGGCATGGCGGGATCGAGCAGGTTGCCGCACTGAAAGCGGACCTGATCACGTACGCGCATCTCCAGACGATAGCCCTCTTCGGCCGCGTTGAAGAAACGCTCCCGAAAACCCAGTTGATCCCCACGAAAGGAGTTCTTGCCATACACGCCCTGGCGCGCGCGCTGGATTGAAAGCGGGCTGATGTCCACCGCCTCGACGCTGAACTGCGGGCCTCGCAAACCGGCGTCGAACAGCGCCATGGCGATGGAATAAGGCTCCTCGCCGGTGGAGCACGGCAGGCTGAGAATCCGCAGCGGACGCACGCCATTGAGCTGCGCCAGTCGGGTACTGGCCAGCTTGCCGAGGGTGACGAAGGATTCCGGGTAACGGAAAAACCACGTTTCGGGGACGATCACCGCTTCGATCAGCGCCTGTTGCTCGTCCGCCGAAACCAGCAGCGTCTGCCAGTAATCGTCGTGGTCCCGCGCCTTGGACAGCGTGCAGCGCTGACGCACGGCGCGCTCGATGATCGCCTCGCCCACCGACGCGACGTCCAGCCCGATGCGGTCCTTTAGGAAAGCGAAGAAACGCGCATCGCTGCTCATGGCGTGGCCTCGAAGGCATCCAGGCTCATGGGCTGTTCGGGAAACAACAGTTCGCGCACAGCGTCGCTGAGCAAGTCTTCCACGCGTATCCACTGCAGCAGGCCGTGTTCGTCTTCGCGCACCGGCCCCAGATACGGCGCTTGGGCGTTGTCCAGGCCGTAGGCTTTGAATTCATGGGGCGAGCAGCGCAGCGTGTCGGTTGCCTGTTCGAGGATCAACCCCAGCTCACGCGGGGGACGATCGCCGCCCAGGCGATAGTGCACCAGCACCAGCCGCGTGCTGGTGCGCAGCTGGGAAGGATGGCCGAAGGTCAGCGCGCTGAGGTCGATGACAGGGACGATTGCACCCCGGTGGGCGAATACACCGGCGACCCAGTGCGGCGCTTGCGCGATGGGCTTGAGCACCAGCCGTGGCAGCACTTCGGCGACTTCTGTCGCTTGCAGCGCATAACGTTCCGCACCGATACGGAACAGCAGAAACAGCTTGCTCTTCGGCAATACCGCAGCGCTGCGCTTGGCTGAATGCTCGATCATGGGCCTGACTCAGACCTTGAAACGCGAAACGCCGCTACGCAGCCCCACCGCCACCTGGCTCAGCTCATCGATGGCAAAGCTGGCCTGACGCAGGGATTCAACGGTCTGGCTGCTGGCGTCACCCAACTGCACCAGCGCCTGGTTGATCTGTTCGGCGCCGGTGGCCTGGGCCTGCATGCCTTCGTTGACCATCAAGACACGCGGCGCGAGGGCCTGCACCTGATGAATGATCTGCGAAAGCTGCTCGCCGACCTGGGTCACTTCGTACATGCCGCGACGCACTTCTTCGGAGAATTTGTCCATGCCCATGACGCCTGCCGACACCGCCGACTGGATCTCCCGAACCATCTGCTCGATGTCGTAGGTGGCCACGGCGGTCTGGTCGGCCAGGCGCCGGACCTCGGTCGCCACCACGGCGAAACCACGGCCATATTCGCCGGCTTTTTCGGCTTCGATGGCGGCGTTGAGCGACAGCAGGTTGGTCTGGTCGGCGACTTTGACGATGGTCACCACCACCTGATTGATGTTGCCGGCCTTCTCATTGAGGATCGCCAGCTTGGAGTTGACCAGATCGGCCGCGCCCATGACCGAGTGCATGGTTTCTTCCATGCGTGCCAGGCCTTGCTGACCGGAGCCCGCCAGGACCGAAGCCTGATCCGCAGCCGAGGTCACTTCGGTCATGGTGCGCACCAGATCCCGGGACGTTGCGGCAATTTCCCGCGACGTCGCGCCGATTTCCGTGGTGGTCGCAGCGGTCTCGGTGGCCGTGGCTTGTTGCTGTTTGGAGGTCGCGGCGATCTCGGTCACCGAGGTGGTCACCTGAATCGACGAGCGCTGGGCCTGGGACACCAGTGCGGCGAGTTCGGCAACCATGTCGTTAAAGCCGGTTTGCACCGATCCGAACTCATCGTTGCGGTCCAGTGCCAGCCGCGTGCTCAGGTCGCCAGTGCGCATGATGTCGAGGATCTGCACGATGCGGTTCATCGGCGCCAGAATTGCGCGCATCAGCAACAGGCCGCACGCAGCTGCTGCCAGCAGAGCGATGATCAGCGAGATGCCGAGGGTGATCTTGGCGCTGGAAACCGCGGCCTGGATGGCGTCGGACGCCTTGTCGGCGACCACCTTGTTCTTGGCGCCGAGTGCATTGAGTTCCTTGCGACCCTCAAACCACGCGGGCGTGAGTTGCTCGGCAAACATCCGTTGGGACAGCGCATAGTTGTCGCCCTGATAGGCCGCTAGCACACCGTTGAGCACTAGCTGATAGCGCTCGCGCAACTGCAGAAACTGGGCGAAGTCATTGCGATCGGATTCGTCGAAGATGCTTTTCTGGTAATTGACGATCTGCGCCTGCAGGCGGTCTTCGAAGTCTTTGTACTGGTCTTCTTCAGCGCTGGTGAGGTCGCGTCCGGCGCCCTCACTGAGTAAATGCTGAGTGGCTACGTAGCTTTCAACCCAGGCGCCGCGCACGGTGCTGCTGTAAAAAACGCCGGGCAGCGCGTCCAGCCGTACGGCATCGCCACTGCTCTCGATCACCAACAAGCGATTGAATGCCGCAACCACCATCAACAGCATGATGGCGATGATGACAGCGAAGCTCGCCAAAATCCGTTGACGCAACGTCCAGTTCTTCACAGTCAGCCCTCAAGGGTTCAACGCCGGCATGACCGGGTTCAAGAAGCGGACCGACAGACGGTCCAAAGCGAGCGGGAGTATAGCCTAGTGCCTTACCGACACTTGGGGTGTTTCTGACGAGGAAAACGCCATAACACACAGCCATATCGGAAATGTCTTACACGCTATCGGCTTGATGTGGCGTTGCTTGATGGTACGAATACGGCGCGGGCGGATGTCTGGGCGGGACTTCTGTAGCGAGGAATAAGAATGCGGGTCAGGCCCCAGTGATTGTGGGGCCTGACCCAACAGGTTTGCGGCTATTGGCCGTCGTATCCGTGCCGGATCGCAGGGCGGAATGACGGTTTACGGCTGGGCCTGACGCACCTGCTGCTCAAGCTCGGTCTTCAACGCCGGATCGAGTTTCAGTTGCTTGGCGAGTTCGTCCAGGTAAGCGCGCTCCATGAAGTGCTCTTCGTCGACCATCATTACGCTGGCCAGGTACATCTCGGCAGCGATTTCCGGGGTTTGCGCCGCACGGGCGACATCGACAGGGTCCAGTGGTTTGTTCAGCTCGGCATGGAGCCACTGCTGCAGTTCATTGTCGCCGGTGATGCGGGTGAACTCGCCTTCGATGAGTTCGCGTTCACGGTCGTCGACGTGGCCGTCAGCCTTGGCCGCGGCCACCAGCGCCCGCAGGATGGCTTCGCTGTGCTGTTCAACCTGGGCCGGTGGCACGCGGTCAACGGTTTGCGGCTCAACCGGTTGCGCCACCCCCTGACTCGCCTGCCAGTTGCCATAGGCCTTGTACGCCAGCACGCCCAACGCTGCGAGCCCGCCGTAGGTCAGCGCTTTGCCGCCCATTTTGCGTGCGCCTTTGTTGCCCATCAGCAAGCCCATCGCGCCCGCCGCCAACGCACCGCCGCCAGCACCGGAGAGCAGCCCGCCAAGGCTGCCGCCCAGCTTGCCTCCCAGACCGCTGCCGCCGACCTTGCCAAGCAGATCGCCAAGCCCGCCCTGCCCGTTTTGCCCGCTTTTGCCGCTCTTGTCGTGAGCGCCGGCCTTGTTTTGCAGCAGGTCCTGACCGGATTTCAACAATTGATCAAGTAAACCGCGCGTGTTCATGACTTCACCTTCAGAAATGGGGACAGACGATTCGACCCGCAGGTTAAGGCGAAGGCACCGACGCACGTCAGGCGGGTTTGCTTCTGAATGTTGCGGCGACTGAGCGTCCAGAGCCCGGACAGGTTTTCACTCAACCGCATCCGCCTGCAGGAATGGGCTCGGTATTTGCTGCGTGAAGTTTGTCGGGGATCGAACGGGGCACTACGCTCTGCACCACCGATCTCTGCCCAAACCACCACCATGAGGCAAACCCACCATGTCCGTGCACAAGACCGCGATTCTGAGCGCCGTGATTACCGCACTATTCACCAGCGGCGCGGTGCAGGCCGCTGAAGCACTCACGGCGGTGGGCGATGGCGAGGGGCAGCTGGATATCGTGGCGTGGCCGGGTTACATCGAGCGAGGCGAAAGCGACAAGGCCTACGACTGGGTGACCGGCTTCGAGCAGGAGACCGGCTGCAAGGTCAACGTCAAGACCGCTGCAACCTCCGACGAGATGGTCAGCCTGATGACCAAGGGCGGCTATGACCTGGTCACCGCGTCGGGCGACGCGTCGTTGCGGCTGATCGCCGGCAAGCGCGTGCAGCCCATCGACCCCACGCTGATCCCGAACTGGAAAACCCTCGACCCGCGCCTGAAAGATGGTCCGTGGTACACGGTTGAAAACAAAACGTACGGCACGCCGTACCAGTGGGGCCCGAACGTGCTGATGTACAACACCAACGTGTTCAAGACGCCGCCGGTGAGTTGGAGCGTGGTGTTCGAGCCGCAGGATTTGCCCGACGGCAAACCGAACAAGGGCCGGGTCCAGGCCTACGACGGGCCGATCTACATCGCCGACGCTGCGCTGTATTTGAAGACGGCCAAGCCGGAACTGAACATCGTCGATCCCTATCAGCTCACCGAGACCCAGTACAAGGCCGTGCTCGATCTGCTACGCGCCCAGCAGCCGCTGGTTCATCGCTACTGGCATGACGCGACGGTGCAGATGAGCGACGTGAAAAACGAAGGCGTGGCGGCGTCGAGTTCGTGGGGCTACATGGTCAACGGGCTGGTTGCCGAGAAACAGCCCGTGGCCTCGACCATCCCCCAGGAAGGCGCCACCGGCTGGGCCGACACGACGATGTTGCACGCCGAAGCCAAACACCCGAACTGTGCCTACAAATGGATGAACTGGTCGCTGCAACCGAAAGTTCAGGGTGACGTTGCCGCCTGGTTCGGCTCCCTGCCGGTGGTGCCTGACGCCTGCAAGGGCAACGCACTGCTCGGCGCCGAGGGC
The DNA here is from genome assembly GCF_041060465.1 of Pseudomonas sp. W2Oct36. Taxonomy (NCBI): domain Bacteria; kingdom Pseudomonadati; phylum Pseudomonadota; class Gammaproteobacteria; order Pseudomonadales; family Pseudomonadaceae; genus Pseudomonas; species Pseudomonas sp. W2Oct36. The sequence continues at coordinate 219,739 of NZ_JAUERW010000006.1, read as the reverse complement.
TGCGAAACCAACGGATTTGACCTGTTCGAGAAAATCGCCTTCTGGAAAACCCCACAGGCTGAGGGCGGCAAGTACGTGCCGTACAGCCGCTGGACTCAGGATTACATTGCGATCATGGGTGGACGTTAAGCCATGACCCACGCTGTCCAGTTCACCCAGGTCTCGCGGCTGTTCGGCGAAGTGAAAGCCGTGGACCGGGTGTCCATCGACATCCAGGAAGGCGAGTTCTTTTCCATGCTCGGCCCTTCGGGTTCCGGCAAAACCACCTGCCTGCGCCTGATCGCAGGCTTCGAGCAACCCAGCGCCGGCTCGATCCGCATTCATGGTCAGGAAGCCGCCGGTCTGCCGCCCTACCAGCGCGACGTCAACACCGTGTTTCAGGACTACGCGCTGTTCCCTCACATGAACGTGCGGGACAACGTCGCCTACAGCCTGAAAGTAAAAGGCGTCGGCAAGGCCGAACGGATCAAGCGCGCCGACGAGGCACTGAACATGGTCGCCCTTGATGGCTACGGCGCACGCAAACCCGCGCAACTGTCCGGCGGCCAGCGCCAGCGTGTAGCCCTGGCGCGGGCACTGGTCAATCGCCCGCGGGTGTTACTGCTCGACGAACCCCTCGGCGCCCTCGACCTGAAGCTGCGCGAACAGATGCAGAGCGAACTGAAGAAACTGCAGCGTCAACTGGGCATCACCTTCATCTTCGTCACCCACGACCAGACTGAAGCGCTGTCGATGTCGGACCGGGTCGCGGTGTTCAACAAGGGCCGCATCGAGCAGGTCGATACGCCACGCAATCTGTACATGAAACCGGCGACGACCTTCGTGGCAGAGTTCGTGGGCACCTCCAACGTCGTGCGTGGTGAACTGGCGCAGATGTTGAGCGGCAATCCGGGCGCGTTTTCGATTCGACCGGAGCACATCCGTTTTGCCGAGGGCGGCACTGTGACGCACGACATTCAGCTCAGCGGCGTGCTGCACGACATTCAATACCAGGGCAGTGCCACCCGCTACGAGGTCAGACTGGACAACGGCCAGACGCTCACGGTCAGCCAGGCCAACGATCAGTGGCTGGACGCCGGCGCGCATCATCGACCGGGGCAACCCGTCACCGTTCGCTGGGCGCGGGAAGCGATGATTACGTTGCATGACACGCCGGTTGAGGCGCAGTGAGATGGGTCAGACCTTCACAGGCCCGGCACCGACGCAACGGCCATCGCCACTCCGGCGCTTTTCCAACTTGCTGTATCGACGCCCGAATCTGTACCTGTCGCTGCTGCTGATCCCGCCGCTGCTGTGGTTCGGCGCGATTTACCTCGGCTCGCTGCTGGGCCTGTTGTGGCAGGGCTTCTATACCTTCGACGACTTCAGCATGACTGTGACGCCGGACCTGACCCTGGCGAACTTCGGCGCGCTGTTCAACCCGGCCAATTTCGACGTCATCCGGCGCACCCTGGTCATGGCGGTTGCAGTGTCCATCGCCAGCGCCATCGTCGCCTTCCCCATCGCCTATTACATGGCGCGCTACACCACCGGCAAAACCAAGGCGTTCTTCTACATTGCGGTGATGATGCCCATGTGGGCCAGCTACATCGTCAAGGCCTACGCATGGACGCTGCTGCTGGCCAAGGGCGGCGTGGCGCAATGGTTCGTGCAGCATCTGGGGCTGGCGCCGGTGTTGCAGTGGCTGTTGAGCGTGCCCGGCATTGGTGGCAGCACATTGTCGACCTCGCACCTTGGGCGTTTCATGGTGTTCGTCTACATCTGGCTGCCGTTCATGATCCTGCCGATTCAGGCCTCCCTCGAACGCCTGCCGCCCTCTTTGCTGCACGCCTCCGCCGACCTCGGTGCCACGCCGCGGCAAACGTTCATGCAGGTGATTCTGCCGCTGTCGGTGCCAGGGATTGCGGCGGGCTCGATCTTCACGTTTTCGCTGACGCTGGGGGATTTCATCGTGCCGCAGCTGATCGGCCCGCCGGGCTACTTCATTGGCAGCATGGTCTACGCGCAGCAAGGCGCCATCGGCAACATGCCCATGGCCGCGGCATTCACGCTGGTGCCCATCGTGCTGATCGCGGTTTATCTGGCTATTGTCAAACGACTGGGGGCTTTCGATGCACTCTGAAAGAGCGTCGTGGGGCCTGAAGATCGCCGCCTGGGGCGGGCTGGTATTCCTGCACTTTCCGATCCTGATCATCCTCGTCTACGCCTTCAACACCGAAGACGCCGCCTTCAGCTTCCCGCCGAAGGGTTTCACCCTGAAGTGGATCGGCGTGGCGTTCGCGCGGCCCGACGTCCTGGAGTCGATCAAGCTGTCGCTGCAAATCGCCTGCGTTGCCACACTGATCGCCCTGGTGATCGGCACGCTGGCCTCGGCGGCGCTGTACAGGCGGGACTTCTTCGGCAAGGACGGGATTTCACTGATGCTGATTCTGCCCATCGCCCTGCCCGGCATCATCACCGGGCTGGCCTTGTTGTCAGCGTTCAAGAGCCTGGGGATCGAGCCAAGGATGTTCACCATCATTGTCGGCCACGCGACCTTCTGCGTGGTGATCGTCTACAACAACGTCATCGCCCGCCTGCGCCGCACCTCCCACAGCCTGATCGAAGCGTCGATGGACCTCGGCGCCGATGGCTGGCAGACCTTCCGCTACATCATCATGCCTAACCTTGGCTCGGCGCTGCTGGCCGGCGGCATGCTGGCGTTTGCCCTGTCGTTCGACGAAATCATCGTCACCACCTTCACCGCCGGGCACGAACGCACCCTGCCCATCTGGCTGCTCAACCAACTCAGCCGCCCGCGGGACGTGCCGGTGACCAACGTCGTGGCGATGCTCGTGATGATGGTGACCCTGCTGCCGATCCTCGGCGCGTATTACCTGACTCGGGGCGGGGAAAGCGTGGCGGGGAGTGGGGGGAAGTGAAGGGCTATCTTCATTCCGGAGGCCGACGCAGGACAAATGTGGGAGCGAGCTTGCTCGCGAAGAGGTCGGTACATTCGCCAAATCTTCAGCGGCTGGAATACCGTCTTCGCGAGCAAGCTCACTCCCACATGAATCTTCTCCAATAGAACCAGCATCACAGAGCCAGAGATGCTGGAGCAGTGCAGATCAGCTATTCAGCGGTGTGATCAATCCCGCAAATCCGACTCATGAATCGGCTGATCGCGGTGCGTTGCTCGCTGGTATTGCGCAGGCCATGTGGCCTGGCGTCCACCGAGCGCCTCGTCGGCTTGCAGCGGCCAGTACGGATCGCGCAGCAGTTCGCGGGCGAGGAAAATCAGGTCTGCCTGGCCGGTACGCAGAATGGTGTCGGCCTGGGTGGGTTCGGTGATCATGCCGACGGTGCCGGTGGCAATGCCGGACTCGTTGCGCACGCGAGCGGCGAACTCGGTTTGATAGCCCGGGCCCACGGGGATCTCGGCTTTCGCCGCAGTGCCGCCGGAGGACACGTCAACAAGATCAACGTCCAACTCTTTCAAGCGCTTTGCCAGCTCAACGGTTTCGTCCGCAGTCCAGCCGCCTTCCACCCAGTCGGTGGCCGAGACGCGCACGAACAACGGCAGGCCTGCAGGCCAGACGTCGCGCACGGCTTTGGTGATTTCAAGCGTCAGACGAATGCGGTTTTCGAACGAGCCACCGTATTGATCCTGACGCTGGTTGCTCAGCGGCGACAGGAACTGATGCAGCAGATAACCGTGGGCAGCGTGAATTTCGACGACTTCGAAACCTGCGGTCAAGGCACGTTTGGCGGCGTCGACGAACGCCTTGATCACGTCCTGAATCTGGGCTTCATCCAGCGGGGTGGGCACGGTGTAGGTCGGGTCGAATGGGATCTTCGAGGGCCCCCAGGTCGCCCAGCCACCCTGGTCGGCAGGGATGGCGCCACTCTGGCTCACCCATGGCCGCCATGTACTGGCCTTGCGTCCGGCATGGGACAGCTGAATGCCGGCAACCACGCCCTGTGCTTTGATGAATCGAGTGATGCGTTGCAGCGGCTCGATGTGCTCGTCGTTCCAGATGCCGAGGTCTTCCGGGGTAATGCGCCCATCCTGGGTCACCGCCGCCGCTTCAGTGAAAATCAGCCCTGCGCCGCCGACCGCGCGGCTGCCCAGATGGACCAAATGCCAGTCATTGGCCAGGCCGTCGGCGCAGCAGTACTGACACATTGGCGAAACCACGATGCGATTGCGCAGTGTCAGTTCGCGAAGGGTATAGGGTTCAAGCAGCAGGCTCATGGGGGACCTCTCAGATCGTGTGGCAGGTTCCTTACGTGCGAACCTTGAGCCTAGTCGACAACCCGAGCGAAGTGAGGGTTCAGTCATTTCCCGGCTGAAGCCGGTCCTACCGAGACACCGCGTACATCTGTAGGACTGGCTTTAGCCGGGAAGGCGTCGGATGTCACACCGCGAGATTGAGGGTGCCCACGCAGGCCCCTTCCCGGCTAAAGCCGGTCCTACCGAGACACCGCGTACATCTGTAGGACTGGCTTTAGCCGGGAAGGCGTCAGCAGGCACACCGCAAGTTGATCGTGGCTCAGCGCGGCGAGAGGTGAACCACCATCAGTTGCACGGTTTCGTTGCCGCGAAATTCGTTCAGGTCCAGCTTGTAGGCCAGCTCGACCCAGCGCACAGTCGGGTTGGGCCATACGTCGCGGTCGACGCTGAAGGCGATGCCTTCAAGCTTCACGCTGCCGCACTCGGTCTTGAGTACCATCTTCAGATGGCGCTCGCCGACCACCCGCTGCTCCACCAGCTGGAACACGCCATGGAACAACGGTTCGGGAAAGTGCTGCCCCCACGGGCCGGCATTGCGCAGGGCACGGGCCAGTTCCAGATGAAATTCTTCCACCGCCAAGGTGCCGTCGGACAACAGCCGGCCGGTCAGGTCTTCTTCCTTGAGCTGGCGGCGAACCTCGGTGTCGAAGGCCTCGGCGAATGCCGGGAAGTTGCCTTCCGGCAGCGACAGCCCGGCCGCCATCGCGTGGCCGCCGAACTTGCTGATCAGCTCGGGATGTTTCGCCGCCACGGCATCCAGTGCGTCGCGGATGTGAAAGCCGGGTACCGAACGCGCCGACCCCTTCAGCACACCCTCGCCGGCGCTGGCGAACGCGATAGTCGGGCGGTGATAACGCTCTTTCAGGCGCGAAGCCAGAATGCCGATCACGCCCTGGTGCCACTCGGGTTCGAACAGGCACAGCCCAAACGGCATCGACTCCAGCGGCAGGTCCTTGAGCTGGGCGAGCGCCTCGCGCTGCATGCCCTGCTCGATGGATTTGCGGTCCTGATTGAGCTCGTCCAGACGCACCGCCATTTCCCGCGCCTCGGTCTCGTCATCACACAGCAGGCATTCGATGCCCAGGCTCATATCATCCAGACGCCCGGCCGCATTCAGGCGCGGGCCGATGATGAACCCCAGATCGGTGGAGGTGATGCGCGACGCCTCGCGACGGGCGACCTCCAGAATGGCGCGCAACCCCGGACGTGCACGCCCGGCGCGGATGCGCATCAGCCCCTGGTGCACCAGAATCCGGTTGTTGGCATCCAGCGGCACCACGTCAGCGACGCTGCCCAGCGCCACCAGATCCAGCAACTCGCCCAGATTGGGTTGAGCGCGGCCCTCGAACCAGCCGATGTCCCGCAGTCGCGCGCGCAAGGCCATCAACACATAAAAGATCACGCCGACGCCGGCCAGCGACTTGCTCGGGAAGGTGCAGCCGGGCTGGTTCGGGTTAACGATGGCATCAGCCGCCGGCAATTCGTGGCCGGGCAAGTGGTGATCGGTGACCAACACCTGCAAGCCCGCCGCTTTCGCTGCCGCAACGCCTTCGACGCTGGAAATGCCGTTGTCCACGGTCATCAGCAAATCGGGCTGACGTTCAAGGGCGACCTGGACGATTTCAGGTGTCAGGCCGTAACCGAATTCGAAACGGTTCGGCACCAGGTAGTCCACGTGCGCGGCACCGAGCAAGCGCAGGCCCATCACGCCGACGGTGCTGGCCGTCGCGCCGTCGGCATCGAAGTCGCCCACGATGAGAATGCGATGGCGCTGCTGCAACGCCGTCACCAGCAGCTCGACGGCGGCGTCGATGCCCTTGAGCTGTTGATACGGAATCAATCGGGCAAGGCCCTTGTCGAGTTCTGCCTCCGAGGCGACACCGCGGGCCGCGTACAGCCGGGTGAGCAAGGGTGGCAGGTCGCCAAGAAAAGGCAGGGTGTCAGGTAACTCGCGTGGTTCGATGCGCATTCAGGTTCCGCTGGGATTCTCGTTGGGACTGGCAGGAGGCAGCGATGCCGTCGCGATGGCTTGGCAACAGCATCGCGAGGCCGTCGCGGTGCAGGCGTGAATCAGCCCCGCTCGCCTGCCAGCCACTGCAATTGCACTTCGTGCTGGCCGCGATCATCTGTGACGAAGATCGTGCCTTCGCTGATCATCACGTCCCACTTGATCACCCGAGGCATGTCCTTGGACAAGACTTCGAGCGCTTCTTGGGGGACCGAAGCGATGTTGACGTTCTTCAGCGTCTTGATCGCCGGTATGACCTTGCCTTCCCACACCCGCAGACTGCCGTAGGCCAGCAGGCTGGTGCGTTCGGTACGGCGCGAGCACCAGGTCAGGCGGTCGGCGTCGGGCTGTCCGACTTCGATCCAGTGCAGGACGCGATCGTCCAGACTCTTTTCCCACAGCGCCGGTTCATCGACGTCTGACAGACCCCGGCCAAACGACAGGTGCTCGTTGTACCAGAAGGCGTAGGCCAGGAGGCGCACGGTCATGCGCTCTTCGGTTTCCGAAGGATGACGGGCGATGGTCTGCTTGACGGTTTCATAGACCCCGCGATCAAGGTCGGTGAGGTTGAGTTCGAACTTGTAGGTCGTGGACGGCTGGGCCATGAACGGGCTTCTAGAGAGACGGGAAAGGCGGCAAGTCTACCCGATGCAGCCCCGTTGAACGACCGAACTCGATGAGCAATGCGGCTCGCCTCTCAAATGGGGGACGGGGCACAACGTTCGCGAGGCGTTACTCATGCCCCCATGACATGTGTTAAATAAATGAGGCACATCACCGATTCCTTGCTGCGAGACGCTGTCGATGAGGGTCAACGCTTCCATGCATGTCACCGGTTCCCGAATGCGCGCCTTGCTGATCGCAGGCCTGTTCGCCTGCCTGCCCGGTACGGCGTCGGCACGTGAAACGCTGATCTGGCTGCTGCGCGACTTCCCGCCCCTGACCATATTTTCCGGACCATTGGCGGGCCAGGGTGCCATCGACAAGCTGATGCCCGAGCTGACTGCCCGGATGCCGGAGTACGATCACCAGGTCATGCACGTCAACCGCGCGCGCGGAACCCAGATGCTCAATGACCCCGACGTGTTCGCCTGCGACCCGACCCTGCTGTGGACGCCCGAGCGCGACAAAACCATTCTGTTTTCCATCCCGTCCTACGCCACGCCCAGTAACGGTGTGACGATCGAGCGCAGACGCCACGCACTGTTCGCACCGTTCATCAACGCCGACGGCCGCCTCGACCTTGCCGCCTTACTGGCCAGCGACAGCGTCGATGTCGGCATCGTCGGCGAACGCAGCTACGGCCCCGTCATCGATAAAGTGTTGCGCGAGACCCCCCACCCCGAACGTCTGATCCTGCACTACGGCAATACAGCGGTGGGCAGCATGCTGGAAATGGAACGGCTGGATCGCTTCCAGGCGATCATCAGTTACTGGCCGGAAGCGCGCTTTCACGCGCAGGAACAGGGCATTCCGCTAGCAGAGCTGGAGTTCTTGCCGGTCAAAGACGTGCCCAAATACCAGTTCGCTCACATTGCCTGTTCGAAGACCGAGAAGGGCCGTGCGGCGATGGAGATCATCAACCGGGAAATGCGTGTGCTGCGCGTGACGCGACTGATCGGGTTTTACGCGGAGTGGATGATGAAGAAGGAGGAATACCTGCGCGATGCCCAGACATTTTTCGATGAGGAACCGAACTGACGCCGGGTGAGATCCGCGCCTGCCGTTGAAGCTGTGAATGTCAGACAAAAGAAACCCCGAGCAGCGGGGAGACTACTCGGGGTCAACCGTGGTCCATCTTGGACCCGTACGGCAGGCAGCATGAACATCGGAGCACAATGCCTGCGCCTGCCGTAACTGATAGGAGCCTACCGAATGGAGAAGGTTCCCTGCGACTCAGACGAAAGGTCGGGAGGCAGCATAGGCGGCAGACTGGGACACATTGCGCATGGCAGCGATGACACAAGGCTCGATGCGCCCTTCTGCCACCATCAAATCGCGGTGAAGACCATCTACCACGTCAGTCAGCTGACGCTTGTCGCCCAACTGCGATGCAGAAAAAACCCGTTCAATCACCCTCGCACCCGCTGGATTTTTCAGCGTCACCAGGCGTTCGCCCAGAATACCGGCCGGGCCGATAATCGCCTGATAAGGAGACAGCGCTTCGCTCAGTAGCAAGCTGATATTTTCCATCCGGATCACCACTCAACAGTTTGAATGCAAAGGTGCTAACCAATGACCATTGGCAGCAGCGGAAAGTTCTGAGCAGTGTGGCGCTTTGACACATGCGCACTGACTGCTACAGCTTGACTCCGGAGCATGCCTGCCGAATGTGACAGGCAAAATTTACCCCCCTGATGCCTTCGCCCGCCCCAATTCGTCGAGCAGCGCCTTCAACTGCCCTGCCGCCCGCTCCGCGGCCTGACGAGCTTCGCGCAACTCGCTCTCCAGGCGCTTACGCTCGCTGATGTCCATCCAGCCGCCGAGCAATCCCTGCATTTGACCATCGGCGCGATGATAAGGCACCGCCCATTGCCAGGCGTAGACCCGTCGCCCGGCCAGCGTAAGGACGCGCTCGGCAAACACCGGCTCCTGCGTCTCCAGCAGCTTCATGTAATCGGCGTGCAGTTGCTCGGCCATATCGCGGTCAACGAGATCGACATCGGTCAGGCGTCGGCCTTGCATCTGTTCGTAACCGATCCCGAAGCTCTCCTCATAACTGCGGTTGCAGGCGACGAGCCGGCCTTGCAGATCACGCACATAAACAGGGTTGGGGAAAGCATCGAGCAATGTCCGTTTGAAGGCGAGCTGATCACCCAACTGTGCTTCGGCGCGCTGCCGTTGATGGATCTGATACCTCAGGCGGCTACTCCAGACCAGCGACACCAGACCCAGCAACAGTGAGGCGCCCGTAACCCCATAAATCCAGTTGGGGATGCGGTTCCACACCGAAGGCGCAGCGGCTGCCGCGCCGAGCCATTTGAGACGAATAGCGCGCATTTCCGTCACGGAAAATTCCTCAAGGGCCTTGTTCAGAATGCCGAGCAATTCGGGATGGGCCTTGACCACGGAAAACCGGTCCGGAGACCACAACCCTTCGACGCTGCGGCCCACTTTCAGCCCGCCGGGCGGATACAGCCAGGCGCCCGCCTCGTTCTGAATAGTGGCGTCCGCCTCCCCCTCCTCGACGAGCTGGCGGGCTTCGGCGTAGGTGGGCACGAGCAGCAGGCGGATCTGCGGGTAGCGTGTCTGAATAAACTCCAGCAACGCATGTCGCGCGGGGAGCGCGAGCACCTTGCCGGTCATGTCCGCCAGCTGAAGGGAGACATTGCTGTCGGCGCGTTCCAGAAATACCCAGCTGTTGCCTCCAAATGCATACGTGAAATACAGCATTTTCTTGCGCTCGGGGTTTTCGGCCAGGGTGGTATTCATGTGCGCGCCGCCGTCTGCCAGGGTCTCAAGCAGAGAATAGGTGGAAGGCGCTTCCTGATAGACAAACTGCAACCCGGTCAGGCGCGAAATGCGCGCCAGCACATCGACGTTCAGCCCCAACCATTGACCACGAGCGTCTTTGTAGATGTAGGGAGGGTGCTGAGTTGACGCCACCACCACCCGCGGATGTTTGCGGATCCACAACTGTTCAACGGGGTTGATACTGACTTGCCGACGCGCAGGGTCAGCGCCAAGCCCGACGGTCCATCGCCCCAGGATTTCCCGGTGCAAAGACTCGTCCATGTCTGCCAGCACGCGATCGAACAGTGCGTGAAGTCTTGCGTCTTTATCGCGAAGGGCGAACGAAAAACCCATGGGTGGCAACAGGCTGTCGAACTTGCTGTGCAGCCCCAGGTACGGGCGCAAAAGGCTATAGGACTGCACCACGAGCTCGTTGGCAATCAGCGCGTCGGCGTCGTCGTGGGCCAACGCCTCCATGGCGCTGTAGAGCGTGGGCGCAAGCACGATGTTGCTTTCGGGGTAGATGCGCTGCACAACCGCAGCGTCGGCATAGCCGTCCAGCAGCACCACGCGTTTGCCTTCCAGCGTAGGCTTGAGGCTGGTGTCGTTGGCCCGGCCGAACACCACCGCGCGGTCCGCTAGGTAGTCGCGCGTCATCGACAGTCCGGCTTTGTTTCGCTCAAATCCGCTGGCGCTGGTCAGCACGTCGATGTCACCGGCCAAGAGTGCCTCCACCGCCTTCTCTCGTTTAGCGAACCCTCGCACTTGAACGGGAATTGCCAACCGGGCGCTGACCACGCTGAGGTAATCCGCGCTGATGCCCTGATAGCGATTGCGGTCAGTGGTAATGTCGACGGGCTCGTGATCGGCGACGGAAATGCCAACCCGGAGCGTTTTTCGTGCGTCCAGCCACTGACGGTCCGCGTCATTGAGGGCGATGGGCTGTTGCGCAAGGAAAGGCGCACCCAGGGCGAACGGCAGGTTTTCACTGGAGTGACCCATGGGACTGTAGAGGCAGACGAGCAGCAGCAATGCCCATAGCGCCGGTCGGAGATCAAGGTGACGGCCATTGAATGCCGTTGAGTAAAAATGTTTAACAACCACAGGCTTATCCGAGAAATTAAGATTCTTCGGAAGTGTGGCACGCAGAAAAAACAAGGCCCGCTGCGAGGCGGGCCTTAGTTGTTACACGGCGATACGGTCAGAGAGGTTTGCCACGATTGCCATGCTGGCTGACAAAGGCCTGTACGGCCTTGAGGTCATTTGGGAGGACGGTGCAGCGTTCGTCTCGCTCAAACAAATCAGACAAATGTGCAGGCAGCTCGAGCGCTTTTCCTACACCGGCCTTCAGCACGGCATCCGGGAACTTGACCGGATGCGCCGTTCCCAGAATCACCATCGGCGTATCGAGGCTGCGGCGGCAGTCCCGTGCGGCTTTCACGCCGATCGCGGTGTGCGGATCGAGCAGCTCGCCAGTGCTGGCGAATACTTCGGCGATGGTTTTGCAGGTGTCTTCGTCACTGACCGCCAGCGAATCAAACAGCTTGCGGGTTTCGGTCCAGCGTTCTTCATCCACGCTGAAACCGCCGCCTTGCCTGAAGGTGTCCATCAGCTTGGCAATCGCGCCGCCGTTGCGACCGTGCATGTCGAACAGCAGACGCTCGAAGTTGGACGACACCATGATGTCCATCGAAGGGGTCAACGTCGCGTGCAGGGTTTCCTTGACGTACTGATTGCCGCTCATGAAGCGGTGCAGGATGTCGTTGCGGTTGGTCGCGACCACCAGTTGGCTGATCGGCAGGCCCATGTTGCGGGCCAGGTAACCGGCGAAGATGTCACCGAAATTGCCGGTCGGCACGGAGAACGCCACCGAACGTGCCGGGCCGCCCAACTGCAGCGACGCGTGAAAGTAGTAGACGATCTGGGCCATGATCCGCGCCCAGTTGATCGAGTTCACCGCCACCAGACGCGTGCCTTTGAGGAAGCTCTGGTCGGCGAAGCTGTTCTTGACCATTTCCTGGCAGTCGTCGAAGTTGCCTTCGATCGCGATGTTATGGATGTTCTCGCCGAAGATGGTGGTCATCTGGCGGCGCTGAACATCGGACACGCGATTGTTCGGGTGAAGGATGAAGATATCGACGTTGTCGCAACGACGGCAGCCTTCGATGGCGGCCGAGCCAGTGTCACCGGAAGTGGCGCCGATGATGACCACGCGTTCGCCGCGCTTCTCGAGCACGTAGTCCAGCAGACGACCCAGCAGTTGCAGGGCGAAATCCTTGAACGCCAGGGTCGGGCCATGGAACAGCTCCAGCACCCACTCGTTGCCGTTGAGCTGACGCAGGGGCGCAACCGCAGCGTGGGAGAACACGCCGTAGGTTTCTTCGAGGATCTTCTTGAAATCCGCGTCCGGGATGCTGCCGGTCACGAACGGGCGCATGACGCGAAACGCCAACTCGTGGTAAGGCAGGCCGGCCCAGGACGCGATTTCTTCCTGGGTGAAACGCGGCAGGTTTTCCGGAACGTACAGACCGCCATCGCTCGCCAGACCGGCCAGCAGCACGTCTTCGAAATTCAGGGCCGGTGCCTGGCCGCGGGTACTGATATAGCGCATTGTTCAAACCTTCGGTTTGGGCGGCAAGCTTCGAGTGGCGGGCTGCAAGTGAAAGTGCTTAACCTTCAACTCCAGCCCGGGACCCAAAGCTCACCGCGGTATGATTTTGCTGTTACTTGCAGCTTGCAGCTTGCCGCTTAACGCTTGCGGCTGATCTCAGTTCAAATGCTCAACGCGGATGCGGACAACCGGCCCGGCGACATCTTCCAGCGCTTCCAGCGCTTTGATCGCATCGTTCATGCGTTTCTCGACCACGCGGTGGGTCAGCAGAATCATCGGCACTAGGCCGTCATGTTCTTCGACTTCTTTCTGCATGATCGATTCGATGTTGATGCCGCGCTCGGACAGGATGCTCGCCACCTGCGCCAGCACGCCGGGATGATCCTTGGCCTGGATGCGCAGGTAGTAGGCACTTTCGCACGCGTCGATCGGCAGGATCGGGTGGGCCGACAGCGAGTCGGGCTGAAAGGCCAGATGCGGGACACGGTTTTCCGGATCGGTGGTCAGGGCACGGACCACGTCGACCAGATCCGCCACGACAGATGAAGCGGTCGGCTCCATGCCGGCACCTGCGCCGTAGAACAGGGTCGAGCCGGCTGCATCGCCGTTGACCATCACGGCGTTCATCACACCGTTGACGTTGGCGATCAGGCGATCGGCCGGGATCAGGGTCGGGTGGACGCGCAGCTCGATACCGCTCGGCGTGCTGCGGGCGACGCCCAGGTGCTTGATCCGGTAGCCCAGCGCTTCGGCGTAATTGACGTCGGCGGTGGTCAGCCTGGTGATGCCCTCGGTGTAGGCCTTGTCGAATTGCAGCGGGATGCCAAAAGCGATGGACGCCAGAATGGTCAGCTTGTGCGCCGCGTCGATGCCTTCGACGTCGAAGGTCGGATCGGCTTCTGCGTAACCCAGCGCCTGCGCTTCAGCGAGGACGTCCGGGAAGGTCCGGCCTTTTTCGCGCATCTCGGTGAGGATGAAGTTGCCGGTGCCGTTGATGATGCCGGCCACCCAGTTGATGCGGTTGGCCGACAGGCCTTCACGAATGGCCTTGATCACCGGAATGCCGCCCGCCACTGCCGCTTCGAAGGCGACGATGACGCCCTTCTCCCGGGCCTTGGCGAAAATTTCGTTGCCGTGCACGGCGATCAGCGCCTTGTTGGCGGTGACCACGTGCTTGCCGTTTTCGATGGCCTTGAGCACCAGTTCACGGGCGATGGTGTAGCCACCGATCAGCTCGATGACGATGTCGATTTCAGGGTTGCTCGCCACGTCGAACACGTCGGTCGTGGTCGGGGTACCGGTAATCTGGCAATTGGGGTTTGGTGTACGCATGGCAATCTGCGCCACTTCGATTCCACGCCCGGCACGGCGGGCAATTTCCTCGGCGTTACGCTTTAGCACATTGAAGGTACCGCCACCGACAGTACCCAGCCCACAGATGCCTACTTTGACCGGTTTCACTATGAACTCCCCATAAAACGGCCGACGCGAGGCCGGCCGTGGAATCAGCCGCATTCAACACGGCTCGCTATTGATGAAGCGCTGCACACAGGCCGCTTCAATGTTTACCGCAGGAGGCTGCGATAAACGAAATTACTTGGCGCCCAGCGCCAGTTTGGCCACTTGCGGCGCCGGCTGGTAGCCCGGAATCAGCTGACCGTCGGCCAACACGATGGCCGGTGTGCCGTTCACGCCGATGGACTGGCCGATCTCGAACTGTTTGGTGACCGGGTTATCGCACTTGGGCGCCTGAATATTCTTGCCGTCGACCATGCGGTCCATTGCACCGCGGCGGTCCTTGGAGCACCACACTGCCTGGAGTTGCTCGTCACCCGACGAACCGAGGCCCTGACGCGGGAACGCTACATAGCGCACTTCGATGCCGCGCTTGTTCAGCTCCGGCACTTCGGCGTGCAGCTTGTGGCAGTACGGGCAGGTGGTGTCGGTGAATACCGTGATGTGGGATTTGGTCTCGCCCACGGCTGGGTAGACGACCATCTCAGCGGCAGGGATGCCGTTGATGGTCTTGGAAATCGCCTGACGCTCGACTTTCTCGGTCAGGTTGACCGGCTTGCCGGCCTGCATCTGATACAGGTTGCCCTGCATCACGAACTGGCCGTCCGCACTGGCGTACAGCACGCGACCGCCTTTCAGATTGACCTCATAGAGGCCGTTCAACGGGCTGCTGGAAATGCTCTCGATGGGAATTTCCAGATTGAGCGATTCCAGGGTCTTGCGAATGGCTTTGTCGGACGCCTCATCGGCGTGGGCAAACAGGCTGAAAGAGCTGGCCAGCGCTACAACGGCAGCACCGAGAAAACGAGTGACGCGCATGAAAACTCCTCGAGCGGTGAGCAGACGGGCCGGGCTGAAAACGGGTGGCGAAACCGCACCAGGATGTTTTCAGGGCCTTGATCTGCGAAACCGGCAAAGCCTATCACATAAGGCTCGCAAGGCCGACGCCCGCCGATGTAAGACAGGTCGCAAATTACTGAAGTCATCTACCCCCTCGGGTGGTGCTTCGCATGCATTTCCTGCAACCGCGCGCGGGCGACGTGGGTGTAGATTTGCGTCGTCGACAGATCACTGTGACCGAGGAGCATCTGCACGACGCGAAGATCGGCGCCGTGGTTGAGCAAGTGCGTGGCAAAGGCGTGACGCAGGGTGTGTGGCGAGAGGGACTTGCCGATGCCGGCGACTTTGGCCTGGTGCTTGATGCGGTGCCAGAAGGTCTGGCGGGTCATCTGCTCGCCGCGCTGGCTGGGAAACAGCACGTCGCTGGGGCGGCCGTTGAGCAATTCGTGGCGGGCGTCGCGCATGTAGCGCTCGACCCAGACGATGGCTTCCTCCCCCATCGGCACCAGCCGCTCTTTGCTGCCCTTGCCCATGATGCGCAGCACGCCCTGGCGCAAGTTGACCTGTTCAAGCGTCAGGCTGATCAGCTCGGTCACCCGCAGTCCGCAGGCGTAGAGCACTTCAAGCATCGCCCGGTCACGCTGGCCGATGGCGTCGCTCAGGTCGGGCGCAGCCAGCAACGCTTCGACGTCGGCTTCGGACAAGGATTTGGGAAGTGGCTTACCCAACTGTGGCATGTCGACCTGCAACGTAGGGTCGACCGCGATCAGCTTTTCTCTGAGCAGGTAGCGATAGAAGCCACGCACGCCGGAAAGCAGTCGCGCTGTCGAGCGAGGCTTGTAGCCGTTGTCGACCCGCCATCCGAGGTGATCGAGAATCGCCTCCCGACTGACACTCATCAGGTCCACGCCCTGCTCCTGCAACCAGCCGTTGAACAGTGCGAGGTCACTGCGATAGGCATGGCGCGTGTTGTCCGACAGCCCTTTCTCCAGCCACAGAGCGTCAAGGAAGCGGTCGATCATGGGATGGTCAATGGCGGGCATGGGTTCTGACTTGGGGGGTGGAAACCGGTGGCAGTTTTTCATACTTGCGAAGGCGGGACAAAACCGAATGCCAGAAAGCAAAAAAGCAGCCCGTAGGCTGCTTTTTCATTCGCATGGGAAGACTGGGATTAAACCAGTTTTTCCTTGATGCGAGCTGCTTTACCGGACAGGTCACGCAGGTAGTACAGCTTGGCCTTGCGAACGTCGCCGCGACGTTTCACAGCCATGCTGTCGATTTGCGGGCTGTAGGTCTGGAAAGTACGTTCAACGCCAACACCGTTGGAGATTTTACGAACAGTGAAAGCACTGTTCACACCACGGTTACGCTTGGCGATAACAACGCCTTCGAACGCCTGCAGACGAGCGCGGTCGCCTTCCTTCACTTTCACCTGAACGACAATGGTGTCGCCCGGGGCAAAGGGAGGGATCTCTTTGGTCATCTGCTCTGCTTCGAGTGCAAGGATGATTTTGTTAGTCATGCTGTGCTCCTAAGGTAAATCGGTTCGATCTACCATCGATACGTTAACTATCGTCCCGCTCGCGGAGGTATTCCGCCAGCAGCTTCTTCTCTTCTCCAGAAAGCGAGCGGCTTTCCAGAAGATCGGCGCGTCGTTCATAGGTCCGCCCAAGGGACTGCTGTAAACGCCAACGCCGGATGTGTGCGTGATTGCCACTAAGCAATACGTCGGGAACACGCTGATCCGCATACACCTCCGGTCGGGTGTAGTGCGGGCAATCCAGCAGACCATCCGTGAAGGAATCTTCCTCCGCGGAATCTACATGCCCTAAAGCTCCAGGCAGCAGTCGCGTAACCGCATCTATCAGGACCATGGCCGGCAGCTCACCGCCAGATAACACATAGTCGCCAATCGACCACTCTTCATCGACATGAGCTTCAATGAAACGCTCGTCGACGCCTTCATAACGACCGGCAATCAGGATAAGTGCTTCTTCCTGCGCCAGTTCGCGTACCGCAGTCTGATCCAGCTTGCGGCCCTGTGGCGACAGGTAAATCACCTTCGCCGCATCCCCCGCCGCCTGCCTGGCCTGAGCCAGAGCATCTTCGAGGGGCTTGATCTTCATCACCATGCCAGGGCCACCGCCAAACGGGCGATCGTCCACAGTGTGATGTCGATCAGTGGTGTAATCCCGCGGATTCCAACAGGTCAGCTGCAACAGCTCCTGTTTCACCGCACGGCTGGTAATGCCGTATTCGCTGATGGCGGAAAACATCTCGGGAAACAGCGTGATGACTTCTATGCGCAGGCTGGCCATTGCTTAGAAATCCGCGTCCCATTCCACCTTCATCTCGCCTGCAACCAGATCAACTGCCAACACGCATTGCTCCGTATAGGGCAAAAGGCGTTCGCGATCATCCAGACTGCCTGCGCAGGGTTTGACCACCATTACATCGTTTGCGCCGGTTTCCAGAAGATGATCGACCTTCCCGAGCAATTGCCCAAGACCGTCAATGACCTTCAGACCTTCAAGCTGGTACCAGTAGTACTCGCCGTCGGTCAATTCAGGGAACAGGTTGCGCGGCACGCAGATCTCATAACCGGCCAGAAGACGAGCTTCTTCACGATCATCAAGACCCTTGAGCTTGGCGACCAGGAACTTGTCGTTCCCGCGTCCACTGACCAGCTCGACCTGTTTCACATTGCCTTCGCGCTTGAGCGTCCAGGTTTTGTACTGCAACAGGTTTTCAGTCGGATCAGTAAAGGAATACACCTTCACTTCGCCGCGAACGCCGTGTACCGAGTAAATCTTGCCGATGACGATCAGATCGTCGGCGGAAGCTGGCGTCGCGTTCATATTGCTCAGGCCGCAGCCTTGGCAGATTCCTTCAACAGCGAAGCAACACGCTCAGAAGGTTGTGCACCAACGCTCAGCCAGTAGGCCAGACGCTCTTGGTTCACGGACAGACGGATTTCCTGACCACGGGCAACCGGGTTGAAGAAACCGATTTGTTCCTTGTGGGAACCGTCACGTGGGTTGCGGCTGTCGGTGACAGTCAGGTGGTAGAACGGGCGCTTTTTAGAGCCGCCAAGGGCAAGACGGATTGTTAGCATTGAACAATTTTCCTGTAGTCGGTGCTGCAAATCTAAGATGCACAGCGGGCATGGGTGCCCGAAAGGCCGCATATTCTAAGGAATATCCGGATTTTTGCAAATGACTTTTTCCGGCGTACGCCGTCAGGCCACTTAGATCTGCCGTGGAGCCGTCAGCGAGGACGGCGGTGAGCGCCTGCCTGAGCAGGCCATCGGGACGGTTGCCCCCATGAATGACGCGCGGGAATCACTCCCACGCGATGCAATTTACATTTTGGGCATACCGCCGCCGGGCAACATTCCGCCCATGCCGCGCATCATTTTCGCCATGCCGCCCTTGGTCGAAAACTTTTTCATCATCTTCTGCATCTGTTTGTGCTGCTTGATCAGACGACCAATGTCCTGCACCTGGGTGCCCGAACCCATGGCGATACGGCGTTTGCGTGAACCGCTGATCAGCTCAGGGTCGCGACGCTCGGCCGGGGTCATCGAATTGATGATGGCTTCCATTTGCTTGAACTGCTTTTCGGCGGCGCCTTGTGCGTTACCCATCTGCGACAGGTTCACGCCACCGATGCTTGGCAGCTTGTCCATGAGCCCGCCCAGGCCGCCCATGTTCTTCATTTGTTGCAGCTGATCGCGGAAGTCTTCGAGGTCGAAGCCCTTGCCCTTCTTCAGCTTCTTGGCCAGCTTGTCGGCCTTGTCCTTGTCGAGGGTCTGTTCGGCCTGCTCGATCAGGCTGAGCACATCACCCATACCGAGGATGCGCGATGCGATACGGTCCGGATGGAAAGGCTCCAGCGCCTCGCTCTTCTCGCCCATGCCGATGAACTTGATCGGCTTGCCCGTAATGGCGCGCACCGACAGTGCAGCACCTCCACGGGCATCGCCGTCGACCTTGGTCAGGATCACACCGGTCAGCGGCAGCGCATCACCAAACGCCTTGGCGGTGTTCGCAGCATCCTGGCCGGTCATCGCGTCGACGACGAACAGCGTCTCGGCCGGCTTGACCGCCGCGTGCAGCGCCTGGATCTCGCCCATCATCTCGGCGTCGATGTGCAGACGACCGGCGGTGTCGAGGATCACGACATCAATGAACTTGAGTTTGGCTTCTTTAATAGCCGCTTCGGCAATGTCGACCGGCTTCTGGCTGATGTCGGACGGGAAGAACGTCACGCCGATGTCGTTGGCCAGGGTTTCCAGCTGCTTGATCGCGGCCGGACGATAGACGTCCGCCGACACCAGCATCACGGTTTTCTTTTTGCGTTCTTTCAGGAATCGGGCGAGCTTGCCGGCAGTGGTGGTCTTGCCCGCACCTTGCAGACCCGCCATCAGGATGACCGCCGGCGGCGTGACGTTGAGGGTCAGCTCTTCGTTGGCCGCCCCCATCATCTCTTCCAGCTCGGCCTGGACAATCTTCACGAACGCCTGGCCCGGCGTCAGGCTGCGCGACACCTCGGTGCCGACGGCGCGCTCCTTGATGCGATTGACGAAGTCTTTGACAACCGGCAAGGCGACGTCGGCTTCAAGCAGCGCCATACGCACTTCACGCAGTGTGTCCTTGATGTTGTCCTCGGTCAGCTTGGCTTTACCAGTGACCTGGCGCAGCGTCTGCGAGAGACGATCTGTCAGATTTTCAAACATGCGTGATCCTTTGGGTTCGTGCTGAACCCCGATTGATGCGGCCAGGCCCGTAGCGGCCTTTTTCAGTCGGCTGGCGAGATTGCGACGCCTGTTCTTCAGAGAGTCGCTATTGAAATAGGGACGCTATAAAGGCGGCTGAAACAGCGATCGGCTAGCCTGTGGCTTGAGCAGGTCGCGGATTATAGCGAAGACTCCAGCGCACGGACACCACGGCGTCTCCTTCTGTAGTCTTTCGTGAAATGCGCGTTTTATGCCAAACTCACCGGCTTTCGAGCACGCCCAACAGGATCTATGTCCCCCTTGTCACCGAGTTTGCTCTTCAGCCTCGCCGCCGCCGTGTTTTATGCCGCTGCGACTGTCTACCAGGGTATGCGCCTGCGTCAGGGCCAAAAGGCCGACAAATGGCTGCTGTGCCTGATCGGCACCCTTGCCGTCGCTTGCCAGGCCAGTGCGCTGTTCGGCCAACTGGTGCGCCCTATCGGCCTGGGTCTGGACTTTTTCAGTGCCGCCAGCCTGATTGCTGTTGCCGTCATCATCGTGACCATGCTCGCGTGCATTCGCCTCCCGGTCGAAATCCTGCTGATCCTCCTGTTCCCGCTGGGGCTGCTGACGAGCCTGATGGCGCAGTTCGCGCCTTCCGGTACCCAGCAACCGATCATCGAAGAACACGGCATCATCAGCCATATCCTGCTGTCGATCCTCGCCTACGGCATGTTCACCATCGCGGTGTTCCAGTCCCTGCTCCTGCTGCTGCAGGATCATCAGCTGAAGAACAAGCACCGCCTTGGCCTGATCAGAAGCTTCCCCCCGTTGCAGACCATGGAAAGCCTGCTCTTCGGCTTCCTCTGGGCCGGGTGGGTCTTGCTGTCGATGTCGCTGATCTCCGGCTGGCTGTTCGTCGAAAACCTGTTTGCCCAGCATCTGGTACACAAAACCCTGCTGTCGATCCTCGCGTGGATCGTCTTCAGTGTGCTGCTGTGGGGACGCCACCATCTGGGCTGGCGCGGCCACAAGGCGATCCGCTGGACGCTGGGCGGATTCCTGCTCCTGATGCTGGCCTACTTCGGCAGCAAGCTCGTTCGTGAATACATCCTGCACATCTGACGGGCGTTGATCATGGATAATCTGCCGGTCGGCACAATGCTCACGCTGCTTGCCCTGCTCACCTTGTGGTCCGGGCTGTTCAGCGCGGTCGAGGCGGCGCACCATAATCTGCGGGCGATGCCGGTCAATCACCGTTCCAACGAGCCACCGAAGCCGGTTCTGGCGTTCAACCTCAACAGCCTTATCCTCGGCAACACGCTGCTCAAGGCGCTGATCACCGTGCTCGCCACGTTGCTGGCCATCGGGCACTGGTATTTCCACGGCCCGCTGATTGCTTGGCTAGGTGTCGCCAGCGTGCTGGTGGTGGTGACCGAGTTCATTCCGCGAAAGCTGGCGGCGCGTCGTCCCGAGTCAATCCTGCTGCTGGGCAACAACGTGCTGCGCATCCCGGTTCGGCTGCTGCAGCCGCTGACCTGGCTCTACAAGAACATCGCCAAAACGCTGTTGCGCCCTTTTCTGTCGAAGCGCCGGCCAGACACCATCGATGACGAAGACGACACGCGCCCGACGGTCTATCAGGACAACGAAAGCCAATATGGCCGTGCCCACGTCATCTCCGGGATTTACGCGCTGGACCGCATGACCGTGAATGACATTCTGGTGCCGCGCAGCGAAGTCGACGGCATCAACCTCGACGACACCATCGAGGAGATCATCGACAAGCTGATCATCTCTCGCCACACCCGCCTGCCGGTCTACTACAACGACATCAATCAGGTGGAAGGCGTGCTCAACACGCGGATGATCAGCCACCTGCTGCCGCGCAACGAGCTGACCAAAGAGGCGCTGCGGGCCGCCTGCTACGAACCCTACTTCGTGCCGGAAAGCACGCCGCTGCAGATGCAACTGCTCAACTTCCACAAACAGCAGCGGCGCATGGGCGTGGTGGTCGATGAATACGGCGAGGTGCTGGGCATCGTCAGCCTCGAGGACATTCTGGAAGAGATCGTCGGCGAATTCGAAAGCGAGCAAGCCCTCGACAATCCGCATATTCAGCCGCAGCCTGACGGGCGCCTGGTGATTGACGGCGCGGCGTCGATTCGTGATTTGAATAAAAGCCTCGGCTGGCACCTCCCTTCCGACGGGCCCAAAACCCTCAACGGTCTGATCACCGAAGCGCTGGAGACCATTCCCAACAGCGCGGTCTGCCTTAAGATCGGCCCTTACCGCCTGGAAATCCTCGAGACCGAAGACAACCGCGTCAGCCGCGTGCTGATGTGGTTGAACACCCGCACCAAAGACGTGATCTGAAAAGTCGGGCGGCGCCCTGAGGCACTTGTTTCCGCGCCGATCCCCTTCCTATAATCGATCCGCTTACCCAGCCCCGCCGATCCGCGTGCTACCCGCACGATGCGCGATCTGGCCAGTCACACAGCCTGACCGCTCACGCGACACCCTGGCCTTCGCTCCCATCCCGAGCACGCCACGCATCTTTGCCCGCATCCGGGCTAGTCTGTTCAGCGCTGGACCAAAAAAACAATTAACGATTGCCGCAGCGCGCGTACGAATTTTCGTCACCCGCTGACAGGCGATACGACTGCCAGGGATTCCCCATGACCACGACTTCTGCCTTTCCGAGCAGCGACGAGAGCGAGGCCCGCCCCGCCAATTCCGCGGCCCGCGTCGCCACCGCCAGCTTCATCGGCACCGCCATCGAGTTCTACGATTTCTACGTGTACGCCACCGCCGCCGCGCTGGTGATCGGGCCGGTGTTCTTTCCGCAAACCTCCAGCACCGCACAGATGCTGTCGGCGTTTCTGACGTTCGGGATCGCCTTTCTCGCACGTCCGCTGGGCTCGGCGCTGTTCGGTCACTTCGGTGATCGTGTGGGGCGCAAATCGACACTGGTGGCCTCGCTGCTGCTCATGGGGGTCTGCACCACGCTCATCGGCGTGTTGCCGGGTTACGACGCCATCGGATCATGGGCGCCGATCCTGCTCTGCGTGCTGCGCTTCGGCCAAGGCCTCGGATTGGGCGGCGAATGGGGCGGCGCGGCGTTGCTGGCGACCGAAAATGCGCCCAAGGGCAAGCGTGCGTGGTTTGGCATGTTTCCGCAGTTGGGCCCATCCATCGGCTTCCTCGCGGCAAACGGGCTGTTTCTGACGCTGGCGATGACGCTGGATGACGAGCAATTCCGCTCCTGGGGCTGGCGCGTGCCGTTTCTGCTCAGTGCCGTGCTGGTCATCATCGGGCTGTATGTGCGCCTCAAGCTTGAGGAAACGCCCGTGTTCGCCAAGGCCATCGCCCGCCATGAGCGTGTGAAACTGCCGATTGCCGAGCTGTTCGGTCAGTACTGGAAGCCAATGCTGCTAGGGGCCGCGTCGATGGTGGTGTGCTACGCGCTGTTCTATATCTCCACCGTCTTCTCGCTGAGCTATGGCGTGAAAACCCTGGGTTACAGCCGCGAATCGTTCCTCGCGATGTTGTGCTTTGCGGTGCTGTTCATGGCCATGGCGACACCGCTTTCCGCGTTGGCGAGCGATCGATTTGGTCGCAAGCCGGTGCTGGTCATCGGCGGCGTGCTGGCGATCCTGTCGGGGTTTCTGATGGAGCCCTTGCTGACCCACGGCACGACCTGGGCGGTGACGCTGTTCCTGTCGATCGAGCTGTTTCTGATGGGCGTTACGTTCGCGCCGATGGGGGCGATGTTGCCGGAGCTGTTTCCTACGCGGGTGCGATATACCGGCGCGTCGGCGGCCTACAACATCGGCGGCATTGTTGGTGCCTCGGTGGCGCCTTTCTTCGCGCAGAAGCTGGTGGAGATGGGCGGTTTGAGCTGGGTCGGTGGCTATGTCTCGGCGGCGGCGTTGATCAGCGTGATCGCTGTGCTGTGCCTGAAAGAAACCCGGCACGCGGACCTGGATACGATTGCCTGAGCAAACCGGGTATCGACGGTGCGTGATCGCCAAACAAAAACGGCGCCCCTGAGGGCGCCGTTTTTCATTCAGCGTGATGCTTACAGCTGAACCTTCACCGCCATCGACGCGCGGGTGGCTTTGCGACGGGCCGCTTCGATCGACTCGTCGCGCGCCAGTGCCACGCCCATCCGGCGCTGACCATTGACCTCAGGCTTGCCGAACAGGCGCAGCGCGGTGTCCGGTTCGCTCAAGGCTTGCTCCAGGTTGGCGAACGCCGTCTGGGTCGACTGGCCTTCAACCAGAATCACGGCCGATGCTGATGGGCCGAACTGGCGAATCAACGGGATCGGCAGACCGAGAATGGCCCGCGCGTGAAGCGCGAACTGCGAAAGGTCCTGGGAGATCAGCGTGACCAGACCTGTGTCGTGGGGGCGCGGCGAGACTTCGCTGAACCAGACCTGATCGCCCTTGATGAACAACTCGACGCCAAACAGACCACGGCCACCCAGCGCCTCGGTTACCGCTTTGGCGACGCGCTCGGACTCGGCCAATGCCACCGGGCTCATGGCCTGGGGCTGCCACGATTCCTGATAGTCGCCCTTCTCCTGACGATGACCGACCGGCGAACAGAAGGTCGTGCCGCCGACGTGACGCACGGTCAGCAAGGTAATTTCGTAATCGAAATCGATGAAGCCTTCGATGATCACACGGCCTTTGCCGGCACGACCGCCTTCTTGCGCATAGTCCCAGGCCTTCTGGATGTCCGCGTCGGTTTTCAGCAAGCTTTGACCCTTGCCCGACGAGCTCATCACCGGCTTGACCACACACGGGAAGCCCAGGTCTTCGACGGCTTTTTTGTAGTCTTCGAAGGTGTCGGCAAAGTGATATGGCGAGGTGGGGAGGTCCAGCTCTTCAGCGGCCAGACGACGAATACCTTCGCGGTTCATGGTCAGCTGCGCAGCGCGGGCCGTCGGAATGACCGTGAAGCCTTCGGACTCCAGCTCCACCAGGGTCGCGGTGGCGATGGCTTCGATTTCCGGGACGATGTAATGCGGTTTCTCGGACTCGATCACCGCACGCAAGGCGGCGCCATCGAGCATATTGATCACGTGGCTGCGGTGTGCGACCTGCATCGCCGGAGCATTGACGTAGCGGTCGACGGCGATCACTTCAACGCCCAGGCGTTGCAGCTCGATCACTACTTCCTTGCCAAGCTCGCCGCAACCGCAGAGCAAAACGCGGGTCGCGGTCGGCGACAGTGGAGTTCCGATTTGAGTCATCTCAGGTCCTCATGGAGCAGGTCGAGGGTCGCTCGCCGTGTGCAAGCAACCGCAGGTAGAAAGGCGCGCAATTTACCATGAAGGCCGGGGAATGGGATGCAGCGGCGCAGGGTTGATTCAACCTTGAGGGTTGTTGCCACCCAGTAGAAACATCATCCCGCTGGCTCTCGCCCGCTCCTCGCCGGCGATCAACACCGCGCGACGTGCCTGGTTGTCCATGCGGCTCCAGCCGGTGATCTCGGCCACGGTGCGCTGGCAACCGGTGCAGATGTCGGCGTCGTCCAGGGCACAAATGCTCACGCAGGGCGAGCGGACGGGCTTTTCATGAATCGGCTTGTCATGAACGGTTGCTTCATGGATCGGGGGTATGGCGCTGGACATCAATCTTCCTGCGGGGCCAGGTCACGCGCGTAGCGGTGAGCGTTGTGGACGTAATGGGCGGCGCTGGCGTCGAGCATCTGCTTCTGTGCGTCAGTCAGCTCGCGGACGATCTTGCCGGGCGAGCCCATGACCAGCGAACCGTCAGGAATGACTTTGCCTTCGCCGATCAACGAGTTCGCGCCGATGATGCAATGCTTGCCAATCTTCGCGCCATTGAGAATGACCGCGTTGATGCCGATCAGCGTGCTGTCACCCACGCTGCAACCGTGCAGCATCGCGTTGTGGCCGATGGTCACGTTCCGTCCGATGGTCAGCGGCGAGCCCATGTCGGTGTGCATCACGGTGCCGTCCTGCACGTTGCTGTTCTCGCCGATGTCGATGAGCTCGTTGTCGCCACGCAACACCGCGCCGAACCAGACGCTGGCGTTGGCCTGCAAACGCACGTTGCCGATGACGGTGGCTGTCGGCGCGATCCAGCTGCTGGCGTGCGCATCGACGCGGGCATCGCCCAAGCGGTATTTCATGGCGTATTCCTCATGACGTATTCCTCACGGCTCGGCCCTCATGGCTCATTCCTGATGCAAGGCGCGGCGGCCGCGAGTCAGGATTTCAGCGTGTGGATGATGGATCGCTTTGGCGGCTCGTTGAGGTCGATGGCGCTGTCGAACAACAGGTTCATCAACTCGACGATCATGATCGCGGTCAGGCCCCAGATCTTGTACTCGCCGAAGCGGTAACTCGGCACGTACCAGCTGCGCCCTTGATAGTCGATGCGGTGGGTGTGTTCGCGGGCATCCTGACGGAAGAAGTCCAGCGGCACGCTGAAGACGGCTGCGATTTCGCCATCATTGGGTGTGTACTCGACGAAATCCGGAATGATGCCGACGTAGGGCGTCACTCTTATGCCGTGCTTGGAGATCAACGGACTCAGCGGGCCGATGACTTCAACGAGACCCGGTGGCAAACCGATCTCCTCCTGGGCTTCGCGCAGCGCCGTGAAGATGAGGTCCGGATCCTCCGGGTCACGCCGTCCGCCCGGGAAGGCCACTTCGCCGCCGTGGGTCGACAGGCCGCTGGCGCGCAGGGTCAGCACCAGTTCAGGCTCTGCATTGCGGGTAATGGGGAGAAGCACGGCGGCCTCGGGAAAGCGCGCGTCCGTTTCCAGCATCACCGGCGTGTGGCTGCTCATACGGTGAAGTAGCTCATCCAGCATGGGAATTCTCGATCGGTTGCCTGCCCGGCATCATGCACCAAAGCGGCGACGCGCCCAAGTCTTGTAGGACAACCCGCGCGTGCAAGACGCCTCTTGCCGTCCACCCGCGCTACGGCTCAAGATAGCCGCTGCCAACAGGAACCCGATTCGATCATGAAATTCTGCAGCAACTGCGGCGAACAGGTCATCCAGCGTATTCCCGAGGGCGACAGCCGCCCGCGTTACGTGTGTGAACATTGCGACACCATTCACTACCAGAACCCCAACATCGTGGCCGGCGTCGTGCCGGTGTGGGGCGACAAGGTCTTGCTGTGCCGTCGGGCCATCGAGCCGCGACTGGGCTACTGGACGCTGCCCGCCGGGTTCATGGAAAACGGCGAAAGCGTCGAGCAGGCGGCCCGCCGCGAAACGCTGGAAGAAGCCTGCGCAGAGGTCGAGGACCTGCAGTTGTACTCGATGATCGATGTGCCGCACATCAATCAGGTGCATATCTTCTACCGCTCGAATCTGGTCAAACCGGAGTTCGCGGCCGGTATCGAAAGCCTTGAAGTGAAGCTCTTCGACGAAGCGGATATTCCGTGGTCTGAGCTGGCGTTCAATACGGTCAGGCGTACCCTGGAGTGTTTTTTCCGCGACCGGCGGCATCAAGATTTCCAGGTACGCACCGATTGTCTGTCTGTCACACCGCCGCTCAAGACCACTTGATCGAAACGATGATGCGCGATTGCCGCGCAGGCTTCAGGGATACCCTTTTCATGCGTTGGTTGCTTGCCGTTTTATGCCTGTCGGTTGTGCCGCTGTCCCAGGCTGCGTTCACCCAGACCATCGTGCCCAAAGGCAGCGAACAGAAGTTCGTTGGCGGAAAGGTCGTCGACACTCAGAACATCGCGGACCGGACTGTCGATAAAGTGCTGGTGCTCAAATCCGCGCATCAATTGCAGCTGATCAGCCGTGGCGAGGCGCTGAAGACGTACCGGATCTCACTGGGCAAAGCGCCCACCGGACCGAAGCTGCAAGAGGGAGACCAGCGCACACCGGAGGGTTTCTACTGGCTCGACTGGCGCAAGACCAGCGACGCCTACAACCTGTCGATGCACATTTCCTACCCCAACATTTCCGATGCCGCACGCGCCCGCCGCGAAGGCGTGAAACCGGGCAGCATGATCATGATTCACGGCACGCCGATCAACGACGATTACCCGGAGTGGTATTTCCACACGCTGGACTGGACGAACGGCTGCATCGCCATGCGCAACAGCGATATTCGTGAGGTGTGGGATCTGGTGAAAGACGGCACGATGATAGAGATTCGGCCGTAAGATTTTGCCGGGGTAATGCGGATTGCTTCAATCTCGAGCCATGCTGCAGGGAAGCTAGATATCTTCCAGCTTCCACACGTCATAAGCCGGTACTTCGTAGGGATGGCTGTCCTTCAGCGCAGCAACCGCCTGCCTGATCAGCTCATCTGACACGACAAGCTCGACCTTCCATTCCTGAACCTGCTCGACCTCGCCGGCTTGCCCGATGAAAGGCTGACTGCCATCCAGCGGGCGAAACTGGCCGTGGCCAAGCACTTGCCAAGAGCAGCGGTCATACGCGCCGATTCGCCCCGCACCGGCGGCGAACAACGCGTTTTTGACCTGTTCCACATGGCTCTGCGGCACAAAGAAAGCCAGCTTGTACATCAGCGATCAGTCAACCCAGACGCGGGCGTTGCGGAACATGCGCATCCACGCGCCGTCTTCAGCCCACTCATCCGGTCGCCACGAGTTGGTCACGGCGCGGAACACCCGCTCAGGGTGCGGCATCATGATGGTGACGCGACCGTCGAGTGTGGTGAGACCCGCGATGCCGCGGGGCGAACCGTTCGGGTTGGCCGGATAGGTTTCAGTGACCTTGCCGTGATTGTCGACGAAACGCACGGCAACGGTGCCGGACAGATCGGTTTCAATCAACGCCTCAGGGGTCTTGAACTCGGCGTGGCCTTCACCGTGGGCAATGGCGATCGGCATGTGCGAGCCGGCCATGCCTTGCAGGAAGATCGACGCCGACTTCTGGATTTCGACCATCGCCACGCGCGCTTCGAACTGCTCCGAGCGGTTGCGCACGAAGTGCGGCCAGAATTCGCTGCCCGGGATCAGCTCGCTGAGGTTGGACATCATCTGGCAACCGTTGCAAACGCCCAGCGCGAAGCTGTCGCTGCGGGCGAAGAAGCCCTGGAACGCATCCCGTGCACGGCTGTTGAACAGCGCGGACTTGGCCCAGCCTTCGCCGGCACCCAACACGTCGCCGTAGGAGAAACCACCGCACGCCACCAGACCTTTGAAGTCGTTGAGGTCGACGCGACCGGCGAGGATGTCGCTCATGTGCACGTCAACCGAGGCGAAACCGGCGCGATCGAACGCAGCCGCCATTTCAACCTGACCGTTGACGCCCTGCTCACGCAGCACTGCCACTTGTGGGCGAACGCCCTTCTTGATGTAAGGCGCAGCGATGTCGTCGTTGACGTCATAGCCCAGCTTCACGCTCAGGCCTGGATTGTCTTCTTCCAGCAGCGCATCGAATTCCTGATCGGCGCAATCGGCGTTATCACGCAGGCGCTGGATCTGGTAGCTGGTTTCGCTCCACTGGCGCTGCAGCAGACGGCGATCACCCTTGAACACGGTGTCGCCGCTCAGGCTGATGATCACATCGCTGTTGTTGATCGGCTTGCCGATCACGGCGACGCAGTCCTCGCCCAGACCGGCAGCGCTGAACTGCGCGAGCACCAGCGGCGTGGCGTCCTGGCGAACCTGGATCACTGCACCCAGCTCTTCGTTGAACAGAATGGCCGCGATTTTTTCGCGGGTGCCGGTCAGCGTGTCGAGTTCGAGGTTCAGGCCACAGTGCCCAGCGAACGCCATCTCGAGCACGGTCGCCATCAAGCCACCGTCGGAACGGTCGTGGTAGGCCAGCAGGTGGTCGTCGGCGTTGAGGCCCTGAATGACGGCGAAGAAGGCTTTCAGGTCTTCGGCGTCATCGACGTCCGGTGCAACACTGCCGAGCTTGCCGTGGGTCTGCGCGAGGATCGACGCGCCCATGCGGTTCTGGCCACGGCCCAGGTCGATCAGGATCAGATCGGTCAGGCCCTTGTCCATGCGCAATTGCGGGGTCAAGGTCTTGCGGATGTCGGTGACCGGGGCGAAACCGGTGACGATCAGCGACAGCGGCGAGGTCACGGTTTTTTCGGTGCCCTCGTCGCTCCAGCGGGTCTTCATGGACATCGAGTCCTTGCCCACTGGGATGGTAATGCCCAGCTCGGGGCACAGCTCCATGCCGACGGCTTTCACGGTGTCGTACAGACGCGCGTCTTCACCCGGGTGACCGGCAGCGGACATCCAGTTGGCGGACAGCTTGATGTCGGAAAGCTTGCCGATGCTCGAAGCAGCGATGTTGGTCAGGGTCTCGCCAATCGCCATGCGGCCGGACGCCGGGGCATCCAGCAAGGCCAGCGGCGTGCGCTCGCCCATCGCCATGGCTTCGCCGGTGTACACGTCAAAGCTGGTTGCGGTGACGGCGACGTCCGCCACCGGCACTTGCCACGGGCCGACCATCTGGTCGCGATTGACCATACCGGTGATGCTGCGGTCGCCAATGGTAATAAGGAAGCTCTTGCTTGCCACGGCCGGGTGATGCAGCACGCGCTGCACGCTTTCTTCGATGTCGAGCGCGCTCGGGTCGAAGTCGTCACCCAGCTCTGTCTCACGCTCGGCCGAACGGTGCATGCGCGGGGCTTTGCCCAGCAGCACTTCCAGCGGCATGTCGACAGGGTTGTTGCCGAAATGGCTGTCAGTGACGGTCAGTTGCGGCTCTTCAGTGGCCTCACCGACCACCGCGAACGGGCAACGCTCACGTTCGCAGATGGCTTTGAAGCGTTCGAAGTCAGGAGCGCTGACCGCCAGAACGTAACGCTCCTGGGACTCGTTGCTCCAGATTTCCAGCGGGGCCATGCCTGGCTCGTCGTTTGGCACGTTGCGCAGTTCGAAGCGGCCGCCGCGACCGCCGTCGTTGACCAGTTCAGGGAAGGCGTTGGACAGACCACCCGCGCCGACGTCATGGATGAACGCGATCGGATTGGCTTCACCCAGCTGCCAGCAGCGGTCGATGACCTCCTGGCAACGGCGTTCCATTTCCGGGTTTTCACGCTGCACCGAGGCGAAATCCAGGTCAGCCGAGCTGGTGCCGGTGGCCATGGAGGAAGCCGCGCCGCCACCCAGACCAATCAGCATCGCCGGGCCGCCGAGCACGATCAGCTTGGCGCCGACGGTGATTTCGGCTTTCTGCACGTGCCCTTCGCGGATGTTGCCCATGCCGCCTGCGAGCATGATCGGCTTGTGGTAGCCGCGAACTTCGTCGCCATGTGGCGTGCTGATCGACTGCTCGAAGGTACGGAAATAACCGGTCAGCGCCGGGCGACCGAACTCATTGTTGAACGCCGCGCCACCCAGCGGGCCTTCGATCATGATGTCCAGTGGTGTCACGATGCGCTCGGGTTTGCCGTACGGCTTTTCCCAGGGCTGCTCGAAACCCGGAATGTTCAGATTGGACACCGTGAAACCGGTCAGGCCGGCTTTCGGCTTGGCGCCACGTCCGGTCGCGCCCTCGTCACGAATCTCGCCGCCGGAACCGGTGGCTGCGCCAGGGAACGGGGCAATTGCCGTCGGGTGGTTGTGGGTTTCGACCTTCATCAAAATGTGCACCGGCTCCTGAACCGCACCGTACTCGCGGCTTTCAGGATTCGGGAAGAAGCGGCCGGCCACGCTGCCGACGATCACCGAGGCATTGTCCTTGTAAGCGGACAGCACGCCTTCGTTGTGCATCTGATAGGTGTTCTTGATCATGCCGAACAGGCTTTTGTCCTGGCTCTGGCCGTCGATGTCCCAACTGGCGTTGAAGATCTTGTGACGGCAGTGCTCGGAGTTGGCCTGCGCGAACATCATCAGTTCGATGTCGTGTGGGTTGCGTTTGAGGCCGGTGAACGCGTTCACCAGGTAGTCGATTTCGTCTTCGGCCAGGGCCAGACCCAGTTCGACGTTGGCTTTTTCCAGCGCCGCGCGGCCGCCGCCCAGCACGTCGATGGCGATCAGCGGCTTGGGCTCGGCGTGGCTGAACAGGCTGGCGGCCTCTTCCAGCGCGCCCAGTACGATCTGGGTCATGCGGTCATGCAGCGTGTCGGCGATCAGTTGCGCATCAGCGTCGCTGAACTGGCCTTCTACATAAAACGCGATGCCGCGCTCAAGGCGCTGGATCTTGGTCAGGCTGCAATTGCGCGCGATGTCGGTGGCCTTGCTCGACCATGGCGAAATGGTGCCGAAACGCGGGAGTACCAGGAACAAGCGGCCCGCCGGCTCCTGAACCGGCACGCTCGGACCGTATTTCAGCAGGCGGGCAAGGACTTGCTGCTCGTCTTCGGTCAGGACGCCATTGACCTCAGCGAAGTGGGCGAATTCAGCGTACAGGCCACTGACAGCCGGAACTTTATCGTTCAGCTGCGCAAGTAATTTCTTGTGGCGGAAGGCGGAAAGGGCGGGAGCACCACGCAGGATCAACATCGTCGGGACAGCCTCGGGAAGGGGGTGTGCTTTGAGGCCGTGCATTCTAGCCTAATCAGTCTGCGTCGGCACCCGAAACCACGGCATGGGATGCACCCGAATGTCGGCTCCGGGCGCTTGCCTGCGCCGGAAGGTAAAAATTCCTCGGCTCTATCAGACGGGACCCGCGCTGTCGAGATATGGCGGTATGGCTCCTTTGCGTATACTGCACCGATGTTTTCCCTATCAGATTTCCGCCCACGCTGTGCCAAGTGGCTCATCGCAACCGGAATCTTCCTGCTGCTCGGCGCGTGTGTGGAGAAACCCAACACGCTGGAACGAGTCAAGGAGGATGGCGTTCTGCGCGTCGTCACCCGCAATAGCCCGGCAACCTATTTTCAGGACCGCAACGGTGAAACCGGTTTCGAGTACGAACTGGTGAAGCGTTTCGCCGACGATTTGGGCGTTGAACTGAAAATCGAAGCCGCCGACAACCTCGACGACCTGTTCGATCAGATGGGCAAGCCCGGCGGGCCGGTGCTAGCGGCAGCGGGCCTGGTGAGCAGCGAAAACCGCGCGAAACAGGTGCGTTTTTCTCACTCCTATCTTGAAGTCACCCCGCAGGTCGTTTACCGCAACGGCCAGTCGCGCCCCACCGATCCGGGCGATCTGGTCGGCAAACGCATCCTCGTCCTCAAAGGCAGCAGCCACGCCGAGCAACTGGCAGCGCTGAAGGTCAAGTACCCCGGCATCAACTACGAAGAGTCCGATCAGGTCGAAGTCGTCGACCTGCTGCGGATGGTGGATGAAGGTCAGATCGACCTGACCCTGGTGGATTCCAACGAACTGGCGATGAATCAGGTGTATTTCCCCAACGTTCGCGTCGGCTTCGACCTCGGCGATGGCCGCGATCAGCGTTGGGCCGTGGCGCTGGGGGATGACAACAGCCTGCTCAACGAGATCAACGCCTATCTCGACAAGATGCAGAAGAACGGCATGCTGCAGCGACTTAAAGACCGCTACTACGGGCATGTCGACGTCCTCGGTTATGTCGGCGCCTACACCTTCGCCCAGCATTTGCAGGAGCGCCTGCCCAAGTACGAGAAGCACTTCCAGACCGCCGCCAAAGCAGAACAGGTGGACTGGCGCCTGCTCGCGGCGATCGGTTATCAGGAATCGTTGTGGCAGCCGGGCGTGACGTCGAAGACCGGCGTGCGCGGCTTGATGATGCTCACCCAGAGCACGGCCCAGGCCATGGGTGTGTCCAATCGGCTCGACGCCAAACAGAGTATTCAGGGCGGCGCCAAGTATTTCGCCTACGTCAAAGAACAGCTCGACGACTCAATTCAGGAGCCGGATCGCACCTGGCTGGCGCTTGCGTCCTACAACATCGGCAGCGGCCACCTGGATGACGCGCGCAAGCTGGCCGAAAGCGAAGGGCTTAATCCGAACAAGTGGCTGGACGTGAAGAAGATGCTGCCGCGTCTGTCGCAGAAGAAGTGGTACAGCAAGACCCGCTACGGCTACGCCCGTGGCGGCGAACCGGTCAGTTTCGTCGCCAACATCCGCCGTTACTACGACATCCTGACGTGGGTGACGCAGCCGCAGATGGAAGGCGGCCAGGTGGCGGAAGGCTCGTTGCATGTGCCTGGGGTCGACAAGACCAAGCCGTCGGAAGAGAAAGCGCCGCTTTAGTCAGCGCCAGAATCCGCTCGCCGTCGCACTGAACTAACCCTTCGCCCGCCTCATCCTGAAAAACTCGCTCAGCATCGTCCCGCATTCCTCCCCCAGCACCCCGCCTTCGAACAGCACGCGATGATTGAGAAACGGCTGCATGAAGAACTGCCCCTGACTCTGCACCACCCCCGCTTTGGGCTCGGTCGCGCCATACACCACGCGGCTGATGCGCGAATGAACGATCAACCCCGCGCACATGCTGCAGGGTTCCAGCGTCACGTACAGCGTGCTGCCGGGCAGGCGATAATTGCTGAGTGACTGCGCCGCCGCGCGAATGGCGACCATCTCGGCGTGGGCACTGGGATCGCTGCCGCTGATGGGGCAGTTGAAACCGCGGCCAACGATTTCGCCGTTCTGCACCACCACCGCGCCAACCGGCACCTCGCCCAGCAACGCACCCTCCGCCGCCAGCGCCAGGGCTTCGCGCATGAAATGCTGATCGCGACTGCGATCGATGATGGGCGGCTGACGCATCAGGAGACCTCGATAGCGGCCATGAGACCGGTTTCCATGTGATCGATCACATGGCAGTGAAACATCCAGACGCCGGGATTATCCGCCACCAACGCGACGCGCGCGCGCTCGTTG
Organism: Pseudomonas sp. W2Oct36; assembly: GCF_041060465.1. Lineage (NCBI taxonomy): Bacteria > Pseudomonadati > Pseudomonadota > Gammaproteobacteria > Pseudomonadales > Pseudomonadaceae > Pseudomonas > Pseudomonas sp. W2Oct36. Next base: position 185,570 of record NZ_JAUERW010000006.1, on the reverse strand, counting down.
CGCCCCAGCAGATAGGTGTCCGTGAAATACGGAACCACCTTCTTGCGATTGGAAGCGATGACCTTGAAGCTCATGCCGTGCAAGTGAATGGGATGCTGATACTGCGTCATGTTCTTCAGCTCGAAGATGTAACTCTTGCCTTGTTCGAGCTTGGCGATCGGCCGGTCCGCGCAGGTCTTGTCGGTGATGTCCCACGCTTGGCCATTGATCTGCCACAAGCTGGGCGGTTTACCGTTGTCGACATTCACCGACACCGAACCCACCCACTCGAAATTGAAATTGAGCTTCTCGGCGTTGGTCAAATCAGGCTCGGCAACCGGATTCGCCGGCAACTCAGGCGGCCACTCGCCCGGCGTATCGGTGCTGGCGACCGAACGAAAGGTGCCCAGCCGCACCGGGCCGTTGCGCAGGGAAATCTCTTCACCGACCGCAGGCGCTTTGATCGCCAGACAGATGCGCATGCCCGGCCCCAGCCAGTAATCCTTGCCCAAGGGGCGCGGTTTGACCGGGTTGCCGTCCAGGGCGTAGATCATCGCCTCGGCGCCTGGCAGATTCAGGCGGTAGGTCACCGTGTTGTCGAGATTGAGAATGCGCACCCGGGTGATTTGCCCGGCAGGCAGCTCGACGACGCCCTGTGGCACGCCATTGATCGTCGACAATCGCCCGGCCGTGCCCTCGCGGGCAGCCTCGCGAATGACGCTGAAATCAGTGAAAGCGCCCTCCTCGTCCACATGCCAGCTCTTCAGGCTGACGACGCGCTCGTGTGCAAATCCGGTCGGCTCGCGCTCCTCGACGATCAGCGGCCCCACCAGCCCGCGGCCCAGCTCTTCACTGCTGCTCACATGGGGGTGATACCAATAGCTGCCGGCGTCCGGCACTCGGAATTTATAGTCGAAGTACTCGCCCGGCTTGACCGGCAATTGCGAGACGTAAGGCACGCCGTCCATCTCCAGCGGGAGCCGAATGCCGTGCCAATGAATCGTGGTTTCCACGGGCAGATGATTGATGAAGCGCACCCGTAGCCACTCGCCCTGCCTGACGCGCAATTCAGTGCCAGGAGCCGACCCGCCGAATGCCCACGCGGGCGTCTGGTGCCCGGCCACCAGTTCAACGTCCAGCGGCGCGGCGATCAGTTCATAATCGTGCCCTTCTCCCGGCCCGCGTTTGCCCAGCCAATACCTTGAGGCGCCGCCCGCGCCAAGCCCGACCACCGCAAGACCGGCCAGACCTCCGAGTATCTGTCGACGGGTAAAAGACATGTACGAAAAAACCTCAAACGACGGGTCGCATCCTTGAACGATGCGAGGGGCGGACACGATACACCTGCCCTTACAGAAATTTAAGGCGACGGCGTACGCAATACATATTTAGTGCCAAATGAATCAGCAATCACGCCAAGCTTGTCTTCCCATTCATCAAGGAAGACGAATATGACCGTTGCACCCGCTCACCCGCCCGCTGCATCCCTGAGCCAGGACCGAAACGCCCTCATCACCATGAGTGAGCGCATGGTCGAGGCCTGCCCGGACATGCGCGAAATGGCCCGCAGCATCGCCCGAGAAGTCCTCCTGCGCCAGACCGGTCGCGACATCGAGCCAGATACCGTTTACTGGCACCGCTTCCACACGGCAGTCAGCAGTCCGCGGTCATTCAATGGCTGGGAGCACCGCGACGCGCCCTATCAATCGATGACCCTCCCGCAACTGGTCATGCACCGCTTCAATCCCCACGATCAGGACAACGCCGACACCCTGCAGATGCTTAGCGGGTTCTACGCCGCAGGCCCCGATGCAGAACCGTTCGATGAACGAAACGAGGTCAGGATGTTGCCCGCCCAGGTCATGACTGAGTTTTGGTCCGTGGACTTCAAATCGCGCTATAAGGAAAAGCTGAAGGCGTTCTGGCGCGACTTCGCCGACGATTTTCGCACCATGGCCAAAGCCAACTTCATCGCCAGCGCCTTCGAAGACCAACAGGCCGGCTGGCTCAGTGAAGAAGATCTGCGAATCGTCTTGCGTGCGGCGAACGTAGAACCGTCTGAGGCACCGAGCCTGCAAACTCTGCGAGCCAGCGCTCCGGCCAGCGCTGACGCGAAAGTCTGGACCTTCGACGTGATCGGCTACGAAGCCAGCGACGTCTTGCGCATCGTGACCGCAGCAGGCCGGCAAATTCTCTACACCCCCGGCGAAGTGCAGGCCTTTCATGCCTTCGCCACGCCCGAAGAGCTGCATGGGTGGCTGCTGTCGCAGAACAACCGCCCAGAACGCCGCGCGCGTTTCATGGGCCATTTCCCGTTGTCGGCACACGGAGCGGCTGACAACAACATCGGGCTGTTCCATGGCCTGGATGTGCTCTACACCTCATGGGGATCCGCTCATCCCGGTTTGATCAATCAACACAGTCGGCCCGTGTCGGGAGACCCGTTCAGCCATTTGCGCGACGCGATCCGAGCTCGGATGTTTGCCGACGCAGACCTGGCGCTGCATTCCAACGGCGACCTGCGCAAACAGATGTGGATCGGCTATCTGCGGTCGTTCTCCCAACTTTCCGGTGCGCTGGCGGCGATTGACTGGCCGATTGCGCTGGCAGCCGTGGGTGCCGGCATCGCCGACATGGGCCTCAACATTGATCAGGCCGTGAATGGCGCGAGCACGGCGCAGCGCAAGGCAGGGGTCATCGGGGCTGTGACGGCCAGCATCGACGTCTTGTTCAACAGCACCTTTCTTATCGGCGGGGAGGCGATGCCGGAAGGCGAGTTGCTGCAGCCTGAACCCGAGGGAGAGCTGGCACCGGAAGTCGATGAGCCCACCGATGGGTTAGTTCAGATGCCGGGCCTGAAACCAGAATCCGTTTACCCCTTTGAGCGCGACGATGCCTTGGCCTACTTCGAGACCAACATGCTGCTGGATGCCTTCGAACCCGTGCGTGAAGAAGGTCGCATGAAGGGCATCTACCTGACCGATCAGGGCGAAACCTTCATCGAGATCGATGGCTTCGCCTACGCCGTTCGCTACATCAACGAGCTGAAATGCTGGGCCATCATCGACCCTGCAAACCCCTACTCGTTTTACCGAAACATGCCTGTGCGCCTTAACGCTGCTGGCATTTGGGAGCCCGTCACTCCCTTGCACCTGTCAGGCGGCGGGAAGGTGCTCGGCAAGATGGGGCCCGGTCGTGGGGTCGGCGTTTCTCCCCAGACGACCACCCTCCCCAGCCCATACGAAGTGCCAGCGGCGCTGAGGACTGAAGTCATGGAGGGCGCGCAATATGGCGGCCGCTTTGTCGACGATCGCTATCACAGCCCCGATTTTGACAAACCCGATCCCTATGACGACTTCAAGCGCATCCGTCGCAATCTGCGCGATGACGCCAACGCCTTCTTCAACACGCTCGAACTGCCAAAGCGTCCAGACATGCCAGAGCTGAGTGCCAACGCGCCGCTCAAACGTGCGCTCAAGATCGTATTCAAACGTTCATCGGGCCTGGTCATCGGCGAGAGCCATGCAGGGATCGGCAGCAAACAGTTTCTGATCGAACAGATGCCGCTGCTCACCAAGCTCAAGGTGAAAACCCTGTACATGGAGCACGTGCTCACCGACTTCCATCAGGTGGATCTCGATACGTTTTCGAGAACGGGCACTCTGTCGCCTCAGCTTGAGGACTACATCAAGGCGCTGGACAAAGGCCATCGAACTGATCCAAACGGCAAATACACCTTCATGGCCGTTTTCAAAGCCGCGCAAGAAAACCGCGTGCGCATCCGCGCCATCGACTGCATGGCGAGTTACCGCGTCGACGGCATGGACGGCGCGGAGCAAGGGCTGCGGCAGAAGGTGATGAATTACTACGCCAAGGGCGTGATCGACGCAGACCAAGGGGCGAGAAGCGGCGGCCACTGGGTAGCACTGGTGGGTAATTCCCACGCCAATACGTATCAGGGCGTCCCCGGTCTCGCGGAACTGGAAGGCGCGGTAGGGCTGCGCATTGAAGACGTTCGTGTGGCTGAATCGGCTGGAATAACGCCAGACCCCGGCGTTGAAATGACCGATACGGTGGGCCGTCGTGCGGGACGCGTCCAGAGTGATCTGCGTCTGCAAGTGCTCGTCGCCCCGCCCCGGATTGAGCTCAGCCTGGAGAACAAACTGCTACGAGCGGGCATGTTCACCCTCGATGACAGTGATGGTCACCTCGCAATCGTCCACCGCAGCAACGAAGGCACTGCGGTTCGTACCGAGATCAAACGAGAGGGCAAACGCGTCTATATCGATCGGCCGAAATGGCAGCGGGTGAGCGGACGTCGGTTTGAGACGTTGGCGGATCTGACGACGGCGCTGGAGCTGATGGGGATGACGTGGGTGCGTTGAGGCTTCATATTTAAACAGCCGAGTGGCGCGCTAAGGGGTCCACTCGGCTGTTTTCTGCCCAATACGCTGGCCGACGCTTCGATCAAATACGGCAGCCAACGGTTACCTTCCGTGCGTGCATAGACGCGAACATGACGCCCTTCTAAGGTCTCGCCCTCTTGGGTTCACGTCTTGGCCGGTAGCGTGACCTTCCCGTGTTCAGTCTCGTATCAGTTTCAGCAGTCCGCCGTCAAACCATGAAAGAGCTAACGTCCCATCTTGCGCCAGGAAAAATGCAGGGCTTTCTTTATCAAGAGGCCCCCAGCTTCCAGTTTTGCATTCAACGCCGTAGGGTACGGCTTTTTCGATGCCCAGCTTATGGAGTTGTGGCTTCAGTTCAGCTCCACTCATCGCCGGAAGCTTATGAAAAGCAGGCCCGTTGCACACGTCTTCCGTTGAGTCTGCTAACGCTTTCCATGCAAGTTGATCGTGATTGAAACTGAGACGTCGGCCCATGAAGCTTGGGTCATTATCTTCCAGTGCTTGCACGCCCGAGTCTGATACCGCTAGACCTGCTACATGCCAACTGCCGTAAAGCGCGCTTTCTCGAAGCTGATCGTGCTTTGCAGCATCCATAGTCGCTGCGCATCCTGTCAGCGACAACATAATCAGAAAGGACGAATTGAAAGAAAATCGGGATTTCATGAACGGGTTCCTTGATTATGGCGGATGCGAGCATCGAATTCTTTTGCTGATGTCGAGGCTAAGGCGCCCCCCAAAGACTTCTTCGTAAGAATTTTCCTCGAACTTCAAGCCAATTTCAAATGAGGTCATTTGCGGTGGGCGAAGGACGGCGTTGTTCGTTACAGCGGCAGCCTCTTACACGAAAGCGCTTGGCGTGAGTTATGAAGCACAGGCCTCATAACCAGCCATTCAGCTTAAACCATGGGAATTAAACAGGGAGCTCTGTGCGGGAAACACAAGCCTAAAGGCCATGCTCTGCACAAAGCTCAGCAGCCAGTTGCTCTACTTCGTAATCTTCGACGTTCGATAAAATAGCAAGCGTATAGCCCTTCTCCAGCGAGCGTTCGAAATAGCTGCTGAAGCCTGCCGTAACACCCTCATGGCAGAACTTCACCCCCTTGCCATCTTTCTCCATGGATATCCCGAAGCAATAACTCGAATGCTCAATGATCGCTTCTCCCCTGTGGTTTACTGGCGCCAGCGGCGTTAACATTTTTCCTATAACAGCATGTCCTCCCACCTTGGCGGTGAGAAAATTCTCGCCCCACTTCATGAGATCTGCAGCGGAAGAATGTACCAGGCTCGCCCCCAAGGAATTCCAGGGGCTACGCGAAAGAGCATAAGTCTGCCCGTTACTTCTTGCATAGCCGCTGGCAACTCGATCATCCCGGCTCAATCCATCTAGAATAAAAGTGTGCTCCATGGGCAAGGGCGCAAAAATATGGGTTTGGGCATAGTCGGATAAGCAGAGCCCACTCACACGTTCTATAACGATCCCCAGCAAAAAATAACCCGTATTACTGTACTCAAATCGCTCTCCTGTCGGAAAATCAGGACGGGTCTGCTCTCTTAAAAGAGCAAGGATATCGGCAGCACCGAGCTCATCGCCAAAATCGATGCCTTGCGACAATGCAATCTCTATGAAATCAGGCATTCCGCCAATGTGATAAACAAGATCCTGCAAGCTGATTTGAGATGAGTAGCCACTGATCTCTGGTACGAAGCGGCCTATCGGATCGCTTAAAGCAAAAGCCCCCCCTGCTCCAGCAGCAGCAAACAAAACGCAGTGAATTGTTTGGAAACGGAGGCCAGGTCAAAGACAATATCGCGGTTCAACGGTCGCTGGGTATCGATGCTTTCCACACCAATACTCCGCTCGTGGCACCCGCCCTGGTCGAAGCAAAGCAATGAGACAAATCCAGGGTTTTGGTGTTTGGATTCAAAAAAAGGCATGCCCGGATTCACTCATAAAAGCTGTCTAGTGTTATGTCGTCGAGTTCAAGCCAGTGGCGGTAATGGGATCTAACACCATGCCCTTCCCTGTCAAGTCGGCAGTTACCTCAGCCAGTACCCCCAAATGCCGCACAAGCACTTTGCCTGGCGATGCACAAACCTGCCAGAACGTGCCACACCCAAAAACCCAAAAGCCCGCAGTTACGCGGGCTCCAGGGCATTTCTTGCTAGATCGTGCCGGACAATGCCGGCCACCCCATCATTCCCACTCAATCGTCGCAGGCGGCTTGCTCGACACGTCGTACGTCACGCGCGAAATGCCTTCGATCTCATTGATGATCCGGCCACTGACCGTTTCCAGCAGTTCGTAAGGCAGGTGTGCCCAACGTGCGGTCATAAAGTCGATGGTTTCCACGGCACGCAGGGCCACCACCCAGGCGTAGCGACGGCCGTCGCCGACCACGCCAACCGATTTCACCGGCTGGAATACGACGAAGGCCTGGCTGACTTTGTGGTACCAGTCGGCTTTGCGCAGTTCTTCGATGAAGATGTGGTCGGCGCGACGCAGCAGGTCGGCGTATTCCTTCTTCACTTCACCGAGGATGCGCACGCCCAGGCCCGGGCCCGGGAATGGGTGGCGGTAGACCATGTCGTACGGCAGGCCCAGTTCCAGGCCCAGACGACGGACTTCGTCCTTGAACAGTTCGCGCAGCGGCTCGACCAGTTTCAGGTTCATCTCTTCCGGCAGGCCGCCCACGTTGTGGTGCGACTTGATGACGTGAGCCTTGCCACTTTTGGCGCCAGCGGACTCGATCACGTCAGGGTAGATGGTGCCCTGGGCCAGGAACTTGATGTTGTCGAGCTTGGTCGACTCGGCGTCGAAGACGTCGATGAAGGTGCGCCCGATGATCTTGCGCTTCTTCTCCGGATCGCTTTCGCCGGCCAGGTTGTTGAGGAACTGATCCTCGGCGTTGGCGCGGATCACCTTGACGCCCATGTTCTCGGCGAACATGGCCATGACTTGCTCGCCTTCGTGCAGGCGCAGCAGGCCGTTGTCGACGAAGACGCAGGTCAGTTGGTCGCCGATGGCTTTGTGCAGCAGCGCTGCGACCACCGAGGAGTCAACACCGCCGGACAGGCCCAGCAGCACGTTGTCGGTACCGACTTGGGCGCGAACCTGGGCGATGGCGTCTTCAGCGATCTTCGACGGGGTCCACAATGCTTCGCAGCCGCAGATGTCGAGGATGAAGCGCGACAGGATGCGACCGCCCTGCTTGGTGTGGGTCACTTCCGGGTGGAACTGCACGCCGTAGTAGCCGCGGGTGTCGTCGGCCATGCCGGCGATCGGACAGCTTGGGGTGCTGGCCAGTACGTGGAAGCCTTCCGGGATCTCGGTAACCTTGTCGCCGTGGCTCATCCACACGTCGAGGCCGAAAACGCCATCGGCGTCGACGTGGTCTTCGATGCCATCCAGCACGCGGCTCTTGCCAACGATATCGACGCGGGCGTAACCGAACTCACGCATTTCGGAGCCGGCCACGCGGCCACCGAGCTGCTCGGCCATGGTCTGCATGCCGTAGCAGATACCGAAGATCGGCACATTCAGGTCGAACACGGCCTGCGGCGCGCGCGGGCTGTCAGCGACGTGGACGGACTCGGGGCCGCCGGCGAGGATGATGCCTTTCGGGGCGAATTCGCGGATCGCTTCGTCCGACATGTCGAACGGGTGCAGTTCGCAGTACACGCCGATTTCGCGAACGCGACGGGCGATCAGCTGGGTGTACTGGGAACCGAAGTCCAGGATCAGGATGCGGTGGGCGTGAATGTCGAGGGCCATGAGAGGACTCTAGATAGAGCAGCTTCAAGCCTCAAGCTTCAAGCTGCAAGGTGTCGGGGGCCGCAGATCCGTAGCGACAGGCCTAAAGGCGGTGCCGCTACAGATCGCTTGTAGCTAGTAACTATCAACTTGTGGCTGGAGGCGTCAGCCGACCCGGTAGTTCGGCGCTTCCTTGGTGATCTGCACGTCGTGAACGTGGGACTCAGCCATGCCGGCACCGGTGATGCGCACGAATTCAGGCTTGGTGCGCATTTCGTGGATGTCGGCGCTGCCGGTGTAACCCATCGAAGAGCGCAGGCCGCCCATCAACTGGTGAACGATGGCAGTCAGCGAACCCTTGTACGCAACGCGGCCTTCGATACCTTCCGGTACGAGTTTTTCCGCGCCGTCGGACGAGTCCTGGAAGTAACGGTCCGACGAGCCTTGAGCCTGGGACATTGCGCCCAGCGAACCCATGCCGCGATAGGCCTTGTACGAACGGCCCTGGAACAGCTCGATCTCGCCCGGTGCTTCTTCAGTACCGGCAAACATCGAACCCATCATCACGCAGTAGGCACCGGCAACGATGGCCTTGGACAGGTCACCCGAGAAACGGATGCCGCCGTCGGCGATCAGCGGAACGTCGGTGCCTTCCAGTGCCGAAGCCACGTTGGCGATGGCGCTGATTTGCGGGACGCCCACGCCAGCCACGATACGGGTGGTGCAGATGGAGCCAGGACCGATGCCGACCTTGACGCCGTCAGCGCCAGCTTCGACCAGTGCGAGTGCAGCGGCGCCGGTGGCGATGTTGCCGCCGATGACCTGCACGTCAGGGAAGTTCTGTTTCACCCAGCGAACGCGGTCGATCACGCCTTTGGAATGGCCGTGGGCGGTGTCGACAACGATGACGTCCACGCCCGCAGCAACCAGTGCGCTGACACGTTCGCCGGTGTCTTTACCGGTGCCGACCGCAGCGCCGACACGCAGGCGACCCTGGTCGTCTTTGCTCGCCAGCGGCCAGGCTTTGGATTTCTCGATGTCCTTGACGGTCATCATGCCCTTGAGCGCGAACTTGTCGTCGACGATCAGGACTTTTTCCAGACGGTGCTTGTGCAGCAGATCGCGCACTTCGTACTTGTCGGCGCCTTCGCGGACGGTGACCAGACGCTCTTTCGGAGTCATCACTTCGCGAACAGGCACATCAAGGCGGGTTTCAAAACGGACGTCGCGGGAGGTCACGATGCCGACGAGCTCGCCGTCATGCAGGACCGGAACGCCGGAAATGTTGTGTTGACGGGTCAGTTCGAACAGATCGCGAACGGTGGCGTCAGCCTCGATGGTGATCGGATCCTTGACCACACCCGCTTCGAACTTCTTGACCTTGCGCACTTCGGCAGCTTGCTGCTCGACGGTCATGTTCTTGTGGATGATGCCGATGCCGCCTTCCTGAGCCATGGCGATTGCCAGACGGGCTTCAGTGACGGTGTCCATAGCGGCGGAAACGAGGGGGATGTTGAGTTCGATGCCACGGGTCAGGCGTGTTTTAAGACTGACTTCGTTGGGAAGCACCTCGGAATAACCGGGCACAAGGAGAATGTCGTCGAATGTAAGGGCTTCTTGGCTGATACGCAGCATCGCTGGGCTCCCGAGCGGGAAAATGGAAGCGCGCCATTGTACCCAGACACCTGCACTATCTCAATGTAAAGATCAGGCTATTTACGCATGAGCCGGATTACGGCGCCCAATGACAGCCGCGCAGATCTACATCCTGACGTTGACATGGGACACCGGCCGGTCCATTCGCTCGGCAAACGCCTCGACAAAGCTGCTTTTGAAGCCGGCATCCAGCCAGTTGTTGAAGATGAACCCCAGATTCGAGAACCCGCACGGCTCAAGAAACAGAAACCCGTTGATGTCGTCTTCATGGCGGCATTCGGGGCACATGAAGTTGTCGGTATGGCCCGGCATCCACTCTTCCAGGCTGTCGAACAGGGCTTCGCCGATCTCGCGCCGGCACTCCGGGCAACCGGCCTCCTCCTTGAACCCCTTCTGCGGCGTATAGATGCAGCGCTTGAGGACGATTTCCAGACCGTTGACCGGCTGACCGAACGGCAAGGCGTCAGGGTTTTCGACGAAGCGTCGCGCGCCCGGGGCAACCGCGTAGGCCATGCGATTGAAACTGCGCCCACAGGTGGTCAGCGATTCTTCGACGACGTTCAGCTTCACCAGCCAGCGCAGGATCGCCCGCGCCTTCGCTTCGTGCGCAGGAAAGCTGGAGATTTGCGGGACGATGATGCTTTGGGTGTCCATGACGGGCCTGTCTGACGAGTAATCGGGGGCGGCAGCTTAATCGCGCTGTCGGTGACGTCAAGTATGGCCGTCGGGGCGCGCGCCGTCAGCGATCTCATCTGGTGACCCGTGCCCCAATGCCTTTATGATGCCCCCATGATCAAAGACCCCTTCGCAAGACTCGGCCTTGACCGGGACGTCCTCACTGTCAGCCAGCTCAACGGCCGCGCACGCGTGCTGCTGGAAGATGTGTTTTCCAGCATCTGGGTCGAGGGCGAGATTTCCAACCTCTCGCGTCCGGCCTCCGGGCACGTTTACTTCACGCTGAAGGACTCCGGCGCCCAGGTGCGTTGCGCGTTGTTTCGCAGCAACGCGGCGCGGGTGCGTCAGGCGCTGAAAGATGGCCTGGCGGTCAAGGTGCGCGGCAAGGTTTCGCTGTTTGAAGGTCGCGGCGACTATCAGCTGATTCTCGACACCGTAGAGCCTGCTGGCGATGGCGCACTGCGTCTGGCCTTCGACGCACTGAAGGAAAAGCTCAGCGCCGAAGGGATGTTCAGCGCCGAGCGCAAGGTCGCCCTGCCCCTGCACCCCAAGCGCATCGGCATCATCAGCTCCCCGACCGGCGCGGTGATTCGCGACATCATCAGCGTGTTTCGCCGTCGCGCCCCCCAGGTCGAACTCACTCTGATCCCCACCGCTGTGCAGGGCCGCGAGGCCATCGGCCAGATCGTGCGCGCCCTGAAACTTGCTGACGATCGCGGCTTCGATGCGTTGATCCTCGCCCGGGGCGGCGGCTCGCTGGAGGACCTCTGGTGCTTCAACGAAGAGGCCGTGGCCCGGGCCATCGACGCATGCGTGACGCCGATTGTCAGCGCGGTCGGTCACGAAACCGACGTCTCGATCAGTGACTTCGTGGCCGACGTGCGCGCCCCGACGCCCTCCGCCGCCGCAGAACTGCTGGCGCCGGACTCCAGCGATCTGCAACGCCGAGTCGACAGCCTGGAACGCCGACTGATCAGCCGCATGCAGGACCGGCTGATGCGCGAGCAGTTGCGTCTCGACGGTATTTCCCGCCGCCTACGTCACCCCGGCGAGCGCCTGCGCCAGCGCGCCCAGCGCCTCGACGATCTGGACATGCGCATGCGTCGTGCCTTTGAGCAGCAGATGCACAAGCGCCAGGTGCGCATGAGCCATCTGGAAAGCCGCCTGGCCGCGCAACATCCGGGACGCACGCTGATGTTTCTGCGTCAGCGCCTGGCAGTACTGGCCGAGCGCCTGCCCCGTGCGATCAAGGAAAACCTCAAGAGCCGTCGCCTGCAGCTACAAAGTCAGGTGCAGACGCTCAACGTGGTCAGCCCGCTGGCGACCCTGGGCCGTGGTTACAGTATTTTGCTGGATGAACGCGGCAGGGCCATCCGCGCTGCCGAGCAGACGCAACAGGGTCAGCGCCTGACGGCAAAGCTGGCGGATGGCGAGCTGCAAGTGCGCGTTGAAGACAACCATCTGACGCCTGTCACCCTTTCACTTCTGGATTGATCAATGCTCCCTCTTCTATCCCGCTCGTTGGCCACTGCCGCCTTGGTCTTTTGCGCTGCCCTGCCCGCCTACGCTGACAGCTACATTTCCCGCCTGCTCAACAAGCGGGTGCCGGGCGGCGTGGCGGTGGTCGATCTTGGCCCCGCCGCGCAAGCACCCAAGGCCACGTGGCAGGGCAAGCCGGTGCTGGTGGTCAAGGATCAGGACGCGCACTGGCTGGCCATTGTCGGCATTCCGCTGAGCGTCAAGCCAGGCACGTCGCAGCAGGTCAGCAGCGGCGGCCGTAACCTGCCTTTCGTGGTGGGCAACAAGCAGTACCCGGAGCAGCGGATTACCCTGAAGAACCAGCGCCAGGTCAATCCCAACCCGGACGACCTCAAGCGCATTGAGCAGGAACTCGATGTGCAAGTCCGCGCCTACCGTACGTTCAGTCCCGTGACCCCGAGCAACCTTCTGCTGGACAAACCGGTGGACGGGCCGCTCTCGAGCAAATTCGGCGTGCGACGTTTCTTCAACGGCGAGGAGCGTAATCCTCACGCCGGACTGGACTTCGCGGTTCCGGCCGGTACGCCTATCAAGTCGCCGGCGGCGGGCAAGGTGATTTTGATCGGTAACTACTTCTTCAACGGCAATACGGTGTTCGTCGATCATGGGCAGGGCTTTATCAGCATGTTCTGCCATATGTCGAAGATCGACGTAAAAGTCGGCGAAGCCGTGCCGCGTGGTGGCGTGGTCGGGCGTGTGGGTTCGACCGGTCGCGCGACGGGACCGCACATGCACTGGAACGTCAGCCTGAATGACGCGCGGGTGGATCCGGCGATCTTCATCAATGCGTTTCAGCCGTAACGCTCTAGAGGGCTGAGTAGCTCTGTAGGCCCCCTGTAGAACCCGCTTTATCCGGGAAGGCGTCAGGCGCAACACCGCAAATCTGATGGCACGCGTTCTGGCCCCTTCCCGGCTGAAGCCGGTCCTACCATTGGAGCGGCCGGTACGTTCAGACCGAATCGCACCAGCAATTAAATCGCGCACAGCATCAAAATCTGGCAATAGAATCTCAACCTGAAGCTTTTACCGGTTACTTCTCTCAATTTTCCCCAACCGCTTGCCAGCTTTCACCCCATTGGTTACGTTTGGCGACATGAAAACCTCTCACACCCTCATTCTGATGCGTCAACATCGCTGCCTCTGCCTCGTGAGCGCACGACTGCAAAGCTGAACGCGGTGCCTCGACGCTCTCCCCGCAGTGCTACTCTCGCATCAACCGGCTGGCCGCCTTCTTTCGGCCCTGAGTACAACAAGGACTATTCACATGACCATGCTCAAAGATCCCTCGACCAAGTACCGCGCCTTTCCTGTCATCGACCTGCCTGACCGCACCTGGCCTTCCAAGACCATCACTGCGGCGCCTATCTGGTGCAGCTCCGACTTGCGTGACGGTAACCAGTCCCTGATCGAGCCCATGGATGCGGTCAAGAAGCTGCGTTTCTGGAAGACCCTCGTGCAAGTCGGTGTGAAGGAAATCGAAGCCTCCTTCCCTTCTGCGTCGCAAACGGATTTCGACTTCGTGCGCACGCTCATCGAAGACGGCCACATCCCGGACGACACCACCATTCAGGTCCTGACTCAGGCCCGCGAAGACCTCATCGCACGGACGTTCGAATCCCTGCGCGGCGCCAAAAAAGCCATCGTCCACCTGTACAACGCCACCTGCCCGTCTTTCCGCCGCATCGTCTTCAACCAAGACAAAGCCGGCGTTAAAGCCATCGCCGTGAATGCCGCTCAGCTGTTCGTCAAATACGCCGCCCTGCAGCCAGAAACCCAATGGCAGTTCGAGTACTCGCCTGAGACGTTCAGCGCCACCGAGCTGGAGTTCGCCAAGGAAGTCTGCGACGCCGTCATCGAAGTGTGGAACGCGACGCCGCAGAACAAGGTGATCCTCAATCTGCCGGCAACCGTCGAAGTCGCCACCCCGAACATCTACGCCGACCAGATCGAATGGTTCTGCCGCAACATTTCACGCCGTGACAGCGTGATCATCAGCCTGCATACCCACAACGACCGAGGCACCGGCGTGGCGGCGACCGAGCTGGGCCTGATGGCCGGCGCGGATCGCGTTGAAGGCTGCCTGTTCGGCAACGGCGAGCGCACCGGCAACGTCGACCTGGTGACGGTCGCGCTGAACATGTACACCCAGGGCCTGAATCCACAGTTGGACTTTTCCGACATCGACGGCGTGCGCAAGGTCGTCGAGGAGTGCAACCAGATTCCGGTGCACCCGCGTCACCCGTATGTCGGCGACCTGGTGCATACCGCGTTCTCCGGCTCCCACCAGGATGCGATCCGCAAGGGCCTCACCCAGCAGAAAGAAGGCACGATGTGGGAAGTGCCGTACTTGCCAATCGACCCGGCCGACATTGGCCGCAGCTACGAGGCGGTGATCCGCGTCAACAGCCAGTCGGGCAAGGGCGGGATCACTTACCTGCTGGAACAGGAATACGGTATTTCCCTGCCGCGTCGCATGCAGATCGAGTTCAGCCAAGTGGTTCAGGGCGAGACCGATCGACTGGGCCTGGAGATGACCGCTCAGCAGATCTACTCGCTGTTCAAGCGTGAATACCTGCAGGCCAACAAGCCGTACGCGCTGGTCAGCCATCGTCTGCAAGAAGAAAACGGCAACAGCGCAGTCGAAGTGGTCGTGACCGGAATGAGCGACAGCGAAAGCAATCTGCGCTGGAAAGGCACCGGCAACGGCGCCTTGGAAGCGCTGGTTGCTGGTCTCCCGGTGTCAGCCGAGATCATGGACTACAACGAACACGCCATCGGCGCAGGCACCACGGCCAAGGCCGCCGCTTACATCGAGTTGCGTGTGAACGGTGACCGGGCGGTGCATGGCGTCGGCATCGACGAAAACATCACCACGGCCAGCTTCAAGGCGCTGTTTAGCGCTCTCAATCGTGGCTTGCTGCAGGCTGACGCGACAAAAGCGGCATAACTGCCGGCAATCATTCCTACGATAAAAAAGGCCCTGAAGTGCAAGCTTCAGGGCCTTTTGTTTGAGCGCCGGATTATCAGGCCGTGGTGTCGACTTTGACTTTCATCAAGTTCAACAGGGACGCCTGCAATGCGCCCAGCTGCGCCATGGTCCCGGAAATCTGCTGCTGGATCGCCATGACCTGCGTGGCCTTCAATTCATCGGGTGTCTTGCTGCCCTGGATCGCGGCCAACTGAGCCTGCTGCTGCTGGAGCATTTTCTGGGTTTGCTGAATCTGCTCCTGCAACTGCTTGATCATCTCCTCCTTCATGCTCGGCGCGTCGCCTGACTCACTGGCGCCGGCCGCCTTGGAGTCGCCATACACATTGCCACGCAGCTCGACGCTGGCGGTCTTGGCATCGCTCTTGGTGGAGTCGTCAGTTTTGACGGCAGCCGTGAACACGCTGGAGTAAGCGCCCAACGAACTGGTGTTGATGGTGGTCATGATGAACTCCTTATGAGGTGCACTTTGTATCGGCCAGCGTACAAACATCTGAAGTCGGATTTATTGCAGACGCAAATACGCCCCACGACCGAGGTCATGGAGCGGGTTATGTTTGAATCAGTGAATCAGGCGGTGGTGTTGATGCTGCCGGACTTCTGCAGTTGTAGAAGCGCCGCCTGCTCCGTGGACAGGCTGGCGGTCGTCGACGAGATCTGTCCCTGAATGGCCATCACCCTTGCCGATTTCTCCTCATCGGAACCCGAACTTGCCTGAGCGGCAGCGAGTTGCTGTTGCTGCTCCTGCAGGCGCTTCTGGGTTTCCTTGATCTGCTCTTCCAGCTTCTCGATGGCCTGCTCGCTGGTGCTGGAAGAATCAGACGCGCCGCCTGCCCCACCGGCACCGCCAGCGCCACCCGCTGCAGTCGTTGTCGTCGATGCAGACACCGAAGTGGCATCTGTCGTGGTGGAGGTGTCGCTGTCTGCCGCCGTCGTCGTGGCGTCTTTCTTGACCGCCACGGTGAAGCTGGTGGAATACGAACTCAATGAGGATGTGCTGATGGTGGTCATACCGATCTCCTGTCTGGGTACAACCGCTATCGACCACTCGCCCACTAACTCTATGACGTTACTGTATCTCGAATGTATCAGCGTCGAGACAGGCCGGGAATTTCTCGCGGTAGGCCGCCAGGCTCTGCGCTGACAGGCTGACCTGAAACACCCCGTCCGCCTCGCCGATGTTGAGCAGGCTCTCGCCCTGAAAATCCAGCACCTGGCTGTCGCCCGTGTAGGCGAAGCCCTTGCCATCAATCCCCACACGATTCACCGCAGCGACGTAACACAGGTTCTCGATGGCGCGCGCCGGCAGCAAGCGGTTCCAGTGCAGGCGGCGAGCACCCGGCCAGTTGGCGGTATAGAGCAGCAGATCGGTGTTGTGGGCGTCACGGCTCCACACCGGAAAACGCAGGTCGTAGCAGATCAGCGGACGAATCCGCCAGCCCTTGAGCTCGAACTGCACCTGGCGCTCGCCCGGGCTGTAATGCTCGTGCTCGCCGGCCATCCGGAACAGATGGCGCTTGTCGTAATGCAGCAGCTCGCCGTCCGGCCGCGCCCACAGCAAGCGATTGCGATGGCTGCCGTCAGCGGCGCGAATGATCACGCTTCCGGTCACCACGGCATCCAGTTGCCTGGCCTGCGCCAGTATCCACTGGGCAGTCGGGCCGTCTTCAGGTTCGGCCTGAGTTTCGGACGCCATGGTAAAGCCAGTGGTGAACATCTCCGGCAGGATCACCAGATCCGCGCCTTTGGCCTGGGCCAGCAGCTCTTCGAAGTGGGCGTGGTTCGCCGGGGCGTCGTGCCAGACCAACGTGGTCTGAACCAACGCGATATTCAGATTGGGCAGCGTACTCAGATCGCGCATAGCTTCTCCGCCGCCAGACGCAGCGTCTCCTCACGCTTGGGGAAGCACAGCCGGATCAGGCGTTGGCCTTCGGGCGGATTCTGATAGAAAACCGAAATGGGAATGCTCGCGACACCGTGTTCGCGGGTCATCCACAGCGACATGTCGACGTCATTGAGGTCCGGGCGGATCTGCGAATAATCAACGAGCTGAAAGTAGGTGCCGCTAGCCCGCGTGAAGGTGAAGCGCGACGCTTCCAGGCGATCGCAGAAATAGTCGCGCTTGGCCTGATAGAACGCCGGCAGTTCGTCGACATGTTCAGGGTGCGCCGCCATGAAATCGGCCAGCGCCCATTGCAACGGCGTGACACCACAGAATGCGACGAACTGATGGATCTTCCGTGCTTCGGCGGTCAGTGCCGGCGGCGCAACGAGGTAGCCGGTTTTCCAGCCGGTGACGTGGTAGGTCTTGCCGAACGAACTGACCACAAACGCGCGCTGATAGAGTTCGTCATGGGCCAGTACGCTGGCGTGTTGCAGGCCGTCGAACACCAGATGCTCGTAGACCTCGTCGCTGAGCACGTAAATGTCCCGGTCACGAATCAACGCCGCAAGGCGATCCAGCTCATCGCGGGTGATCAGCGCGCCGCTGGGATTGTGCGGCGTGTTGATGACGATCATCCGGGTGCGAGGGCTCAACGCTGCGCCGAGCTTTTCCCAGTCGATGGCGAAGTCGCCGTCTTTGAGCTGCACATGCACGGTGCGCCCGCCGGCCAGTTCCACCGACGGCGCATAACTGTCGTAGCACGGGTCGAAGACGATCACTTCATCGCCGGCGCTCACAACGGTCTGGATCGCGCAGAAGATGGCATGGGTGGCGCCGGGCGTGATGGTGATTTCGCTGTCGATGCCGACCTGACGGCCATAGCAGCGAGCGATCTTGGCCGCGACTTGCTCGCGCAATGCCGGCAGGCCGGCCATCGGCGCGTATTGGTTGTTGCCGTCCATGACGCGGCGGCAGAGGGCTTCACGCAGTGCGTCAGGCCCATCGAAATCGGGAAAACCCTGAGACAGATTGATCGCCCCGGTTTCGGCGGCAAGCTGAGACATCACAGTAAAAATGGTGGTGCCAACGTTCGGCAGTTTGCTGGTGATCATGGGGGTTTTCCTGCTCCACTCCCGACACCTGAAGGGCTCGGGGACTCGCAGGATAGCCCAGATGTCGCGCACAAAAAAAGGCGCCGCTGGCGCCTTTTCCGAGAAAGACCGTTACACGATCAGCGCTTGTCGCGGCGCTTCTTGTCGGCCTTCTTGTGGTGCGACATCATCCGACGCTTCTTGTTGACCTGGCGGTCGGTCAGCGTGTTCTTGTTGCCTTCATACGGGTTCTCGCCGCCCTTGAACTCGATGCGGATCGGCGTACCGACCAGCTTGAGCACGCGGCGATAGGTGTTCTCGAGATACCGGACGTACGACTTCGGCACTTTCTCGACCTGGTTGCCGTGGATCACGATCAACGGCGGGTTTGCGCCACCCAAGTGAGCGTAACGCAGCTTGATGCGGCGGCTGCCCACCATCGGCGGTGCGTGCTCGCTGACTGCGTCTTCCAGAATCTGGGTCAAACGGCTGGTCGGCCAACGGGTCACAGCGGATTTGAACGAGTTCTGCACCGACTGATACAGGTTACCCACGCCGGTGCCGTGCAGCGCCGAGATGAAGTGGATGTCGGCGAAGTCGACGAAGAACAACCGGCGCTCCAGCTCAACCTTCACGTAGTCGCGCTCGCTCGGCACCATGCCATCCCACTTGTTCAGCGCGATGACCAGGGCCCGACCGGATTCAAGGGCAAAGCCCAGCAGGTTGAGGTCGTGGTCGACGACGCCTTCGCGGGCGTCCATCACGAAGATCACCACGTTGGCGTCTTTGATTGCCTGCAGGGTTTTCACCACGGAGAACTTTTCGACTTCTTCGTGGATCTTGCCGCGCTTGCGGACACCGGCGGTGTCGATCAGCGTGTACTTTTCTTCGTTGCGTTCGAACGGGATGTAAATGCTGTCGCGGGTAGTGCCCGGCTCGTCGTAGACGATGACCCGGTCTTCACCGAGCATCCGGTTGACCAGCGTCGACTTGCCGACGTTAGGGCGGCCGATGATCGCGATCTTGATGCCGTCCTTCTCACTCGGGCCGGGAATGCGCTTGGCTTCCTGACCTTCGGCGACGACTTCCTCTTCTTCGCCTTCTTCGACTTCGTCAGCGTCTTTCGGGAAATCGCGCAGGGCGATCTCGAGCATCTGCGTGATGCCTCGACCGTGAGCGCCGGCGACCGGAATCGCGTCACCCATGCCCAGCGGTGCGAACTCGGCGCGGGCCATGTCAGGGTCGATGTTGTCGACCTTGTTGGCGACGACGTAGGACGTCTTGTTGCGCTTGCGCAGGTGCTCGCCAATCATCTGGTCGGCGGCCGTGAAGCCTGCTTTGGCGTCAACGAGGAACAACACGACATCGGCCTCTTCGATGGCCAGCAGCGACTGCTCGGCCATTTTTTCGTCCATGCCGTGTTCGTCACCGGAGATACCGCCGGTGTCGATCAGGATGTAGGAGCGCCCTTGCCACTTGGCCTCACCGTATTGGCGATCACGGGTCAGACCGGACAAGTCGCCGACGATGGCGTCACGAGTCCTGGTCAGGCGGTTGAACAAGGTGGACTTGCCGACGTTCGGTCGACCCACCAGGGCGATTACGGGAACCATGCGGCTCTCCACTTCGTTATTTCAGAAAATACAAAAGCCGCTGCAAGGCAGCGGCCGGAGTTCGGAGCGACGCCGAAGCGCCGCAGGCCCCATGGAAGCGGGGCCGCCTGAAGAAGCCGATACTCGACCGCCTCAAGCATAGACAGCCACTACTTGATCGTCAGCGCTTCCAGCTTGCCGCTGTTGCCGAAGACGTAAATGGTGCTGCCGGAGACCAGCGGGCGAGCACGCAGGCCATCGCTGTCGATCTTTTCACGGGCGACGAAATGGCCATCGACCTGGCTCAGCAGGTGCAGATAGCCTTCCATGTCACCGACCGCGACGTAGCTGGAGAACACTTCCGGCGCGCCGAGTTGGCGACGGGCCAGCGAGTCGTTGCTCCACAGACCGGTGGAAGAGCGCTCATCGATGCCTTCCACGGTGCCGTTGGCAAGCGAAACGTAAACGCTGCCGAAGCCCTGCGCCACACCCGAATAACTCGAGGCATCACGCTGCCACAGCACACGACCGCTCTGCAGTTCCAGGCCGGCTACGCGGCCCTGATAGGTCGCGACATACAGCGTGTTGCCGGAAAGCAGCAAACCGCCGTCGATGTCGACCACGCGATCCAGCTCGGAACGACCTGTCGGAACGGCAACGCGCTGCTCCCAGGCCGGGACGCCGTTGTTGATGTCCAGCGCCACAACCTTGCCGGTCGACAGCCCAGCGATGGCCAACGAACTGGTGGCAATCGGTGCGCCGGTGCCCCGCAATGTCAGAACCGCAGGACTGCTCTCGTAGATCCAGCGCTGATCACCAGTGATGGCGTCATAACCGATAACCCGGTCATCCTGAGTCTGGGCAACCACGACACTGCCGTTGGTGGCCGGAGCGGACAGCACTTCGCTGGTCGCCTTGGCTTTCCACTTCTGCTCGCCAGTGGCTTCGTCGAGGACGATGACTTCGCCGCGCAACGTGCCCAGCATGACCAGACCGAAACCTACGCCGACGGCGCCGGATACCGGTTGCTCAAGCTCTTTTTTCCAGACCACGTCGCCGTTGCTGCGGTTGATCGCCATGACCAGGCCGTTCGCATCGGCAGCGTAGATGTTCTCGCCGTCGATGGCCGGAACCAGCATGTTGTAGATGTCGCCCTGACCGTCACCGACGGAACGGCTCCACAACTTCTGCAGGGTCACTTCTTGCTTGAAGTCGACGAGTTCTGCCGGTGGCAGCTCTTTTTTGCTGTTGCTGCTGCAACCCGCGGCCAGAATGGCCAGAGCCAGCAATGCTGCATGTTTCCAACGAATCACGTCACGCATCCCCTTTCGCCAGATCGTCGAGCTTCATTTGCAGACCGCCAACAGCCGCTTCTTCGGAAAGCGCCGCCTTGGCCTTTTTGTATGCAGCATAAGCGTCATCGGTGCGACCCAGCTGAACCAGCAGGTCGCCACGCAGCTCTTCACGGCTGGCCGCGAAAGACTGGTCGGCCTGACCGTCGAGCAGCTTCAGCGCGTCTTCGGCCTTGTTCTGTGCAGCGAGGACACGAGCCAGACGCTGACGGGCGATTTCACCCAGGGTCGCGTTGGCCGGCTTGTCGGTCACGGATTTCAGCTCGTTCGCAGCGTCATCCAGCTTGCCGGTGTCCACAGCCACTTTGGCCACGAACAGGCTGCCGTACTGAGCGTATGCAGTGCCGCCAAATTCGCTCTTCAGCTTGCCGGCGATCTCGGCAACACGGCCTGCATCAGCCTGGCCGCTTGGCGTCAGTGCGGTTTCCAGCAATTGCTGGTACAGCGCCGAACCACCCTGCGCCTGATTGTTCTGATAGCGCTGCCAGCCTTGCCAGCCCAACACCACGATCACCGCGAGCAGGCCGCCGGTCAGCAGAGGCTTGCCGTTACGCTGCCACCAGTCCTTTACGGCAACCAGCTCATCATCATCGGTACTCGACACCCCAATACTCCTATTCGCTAAATCGGCTTTTATCTGCTTCAACCCTGCGAAATGCAGGTGGCCAGGTGCTCGGACAGAGCATCCCAGGCAATATTTTGTTGCTCGCCCTGACCACGCAGCGGCTTGACGCCCACTTCCTTGCGCGCCAGCTCTTCGTCGCCAAGGATCAGCGCGTACAGCGCACCGCTCTTGTCGGCCTTCTTGAACTGGCTCTTGAAGCTGCCAGCTCCGGCATTGACTTGCAGACGCAGATTTGGCGCCTGATCGCGCAAGCGCTCGGACAGGGTCAGCGCTGCCAGCTCGGCGGCCTCGCCGAATGCGCAAACGTAAACGTCGACCGTACGGGCGATCTCTTCGGGAATCTGCTCGAGGGTTTCCAGCAGCAGCACCAGACGTTCGATGCCCATGGCAAAGCCCACGCCTGACGTCGGTTTGCCGCCCATCTGCTCGACCAGACCGTCGTAACGGCCACCCGCGCAGACAGTCCCCTGAGCGCCGAGCTGGTCAGTGACCCACTCGAATACGGTTTTGCTGTAGTAATCCAGGCCACGAACCAGCTTCGGGTTGATCACGTACGGAATGCCCGCCGCGTCGAGACGCGCCTTCAGGCCTTCGAAGTGAACCCGGGATTCGTCGTCCAGGTAATCTGCCAGCTTGGGTGCATCAACCAGCACCGCCTGGGTTTCAGGGTGTTTGGTATCAAGCACGCGCAGCGGATTGCTCTTCAGACGGCGCTGACTGTCTTCGTCCAGTTGCTCGTGACGCGCCGAGAGATACTCGACCAGCGCTTCACGATAACGGCCGCGGGCTTCACTGGTGCCCAGGCTGTTGAGTTCCAGTTTGACGGCATTGCGAATACCCAGCAGGCCCCACAGACGCCAGGTCAGAACGATCAGCTCGGCGTCGATGTCCGGACCATCAAGGTTGAACACCTCGACACCGATCTGGTGAAACTGACGATAACGGCCTTTTTGCGGACGCTCGTGGCGAAACATCGGACCGATGTACCAGAGTTTCTGCACCTGACCGCCACCGGTGATGCCGTGTTCGAGGACCGCACGCACGCAGGCCGCCGTGCCTTCAGGGCGCAGGGTCAGCGAATCGCCATTGCGGTCAGCGAAGGTGTACATCTCTTTCTCGACGATGTCCGTGACTTCGCCGATGGAGCGTTTGAACAGGTCGGTGAACTCGACGATCGGCATGCGGATCTGGCGATAACCGTAGTTATCCAGCAAACGCGAGACCGTACCCTCGAAGTAGCGCCACAGCGGCGTCTGATCCGGCAGGATGTCGTTCATGCCACGAATGGCTTGCAGAGACTTACTCACAAATATTCCTTGGAAACTGGGTTAGCCGCGCGCGATCAGCGCTGCGTCGGCCTCGACCTTTTCGGCCGCTCTCTGACGGATCAAGCGTTCAAGCTGTTCCACCAGATTGTCATTTGTCAGCTTTTGCGCCGGCTTGCCATCAATGTAGATCAGGTTCGGCGTGCCTCCGGTCAGACCGACATGGGCTTCTTTCGCCTCGCCGGGACCGTTCACCACGCAACCGATCACCGCAACATCCAGCGGCACGAGCAAATCTTCAAGGCGCCCTTCCAGCTCGTTCATGGTCTTGACCACATCGAAGTTCTGCCGCGAGCAGCTCGGGCAGGCGATGAAGTTGATGCCACGGGAACGCAGGCGCAGCGACTTGAGGATGTCGTAACCGACCTTCACTTCTTCAACCGGATCGGCTGCCAGCGAAATCCGAATGGTATCGCCGATCCCTTCGGCGAGCAGCATACCTAGGCCGACGGCCGATTTCACTGTGCCTGAGCGCAAACCGCCCGCTTCAGTGATACCCAGGTGCAACGGCTGGATGATTTGCTTGGCCAGGAGGCGATACGCCTCGACCGCCATGAACACATCGGAAGCCTTGACGCTGACCTTGAAGTCCTGGAAATCCAGACGGTCCAGATGCTCGACGTGCCGCAGCGCGGACTCGACCAGGGCAGCGGGCGTTGGCTCGCCGTACTTCTTCTGCAGGTCTTTTTCCAGCGAACCGGCATTGACGCCGATGCGGATCGGAATGCCGCGATCACGGGCCGCCTCGACCACCGCGCGGACGCGGTCTTCACGGCCGATGTTGCCCGGGTTGATCCGCAGGCAATCGACGCCCAACTCGGCCACGCGCAGGGCGATTTTATAGTCGAAGTGAATGTCAGCGACCAACGGGACCTTGACCAACTGTTTGATACGGCCAAAGGCCTCGGCAGCGTCCATGTCGGGCACCGAGACGCGAACGATGTCCACGCCGGCGGCTTCCAGACGGTTGATCTGTGCCACGGTAGCCGCGACGTCATTGGTGTCACTGTTGGTCATGCTCTGCACTGCGATCGGGGCATCGCCACCGACCGGCACCGAGCCGACCCAGATTTTACGAGATTCGCGACGTTTGATCGGAGATTCGCCGTGCATGACTTATTGCCCTAGCTTCAGGCGAGCAGTTTCGCCACTGGTGAAAGGTGCCACATCAACCGGCTGACCGTTGTAGCTCACTTGCGCGCCGCGAGCAAAGCCCAGGCGCAGGGTCAGCGGCGGCTTGCCATTGACGTCGAGGCTGTCGCCTTTTTTCTTGAGTCCGCTCATCAGCACTTTGCCGTTGCCATCGGTGACCTGGGTCCAGCAATCGTTGACAAACTGAACCTGAACGCGGCCGGCACCTGCCGGTACGGGCGCTGCGTCAGCCGCTGCACTCGTTGCGGTATTGACGGGTGCGGTGGTCGCAGGCGTTGGCGCCACGGTGGTGACCGGCGCGGTTGGGGTCGACGTGGTATGTGCAGGTGCTACCGGCGCGGTGGTTGATGTGCTGTGAGGAACTAAAGCGCCTGCAACGGCGGTGCCGGTGCTGGCGGGTGCGGTGCTGGAGGAAGCAGGTGCATCAGGCGCGGACGCAGGCTCGGCGTTGTTCAACGGCAACGCGGTCTGGCCTTGAGCGACAGCTTGATCTTCCGGCTCGTCGAGCGGATGGATCTGGGTGGTGCCGTCGGCGCTTTCGACTTCGACATGCTCCATGCCCAGATTGGTCGGTTCCTTGCCGCGCAGCGTCGCTTGATCCTGCCACCACACGAAGCCGCCGCCGATCAATGCGATGAGCAGCAAAAGGCTGACGATGCGCAGAATATTGTGAGACAGGCGTACGGGCTCTTCGATTCGGCCCAGTGCATGAACGCTGCTGCCCTTGCCGTCGGTGCCGGTGTATTGGTCGAACGCACTGACCAATGCAGCTTGATCAAGTTCAAGCAGCTTTGCGTAGGCGCGGACATAGCCGCGGGCAAAGGTATGGCCGGGGAGCTTGTCGAAATCGCCCGCTTCCAGATGAGTCAGGGAAGTCACGGTGAGGTTGAGCCTCAACGCCACATCTGGCAGCGACCAGTTCTTGCTCTCGCGGGCCTGTCGCAATGTTTCGCCTGGGTTCGTGCGAGTGGCTGCTACAACTTCGGGATGCGCCGCTTTCATCATTGCTCCGACAGGTATTGCTGATATTCCGGCGTACCGGGATAGAGTCTTTTTAGAAGCAGCCCATAGCTGGCTGCCTTGTTGCGATCATCAAACACCTTCGCCAGCCGCGTGCCGAGCAACAGGCTCCGCGCATTCTGCTCGCTCAACTGGCTGAAACGCTCGTAGTAATCGCGTGCCGGCACATAATGCCTGTCTTCGTACGACAACTCAGCCATTTCCAGCAACGCGCGTGGCTGCTGACGATCGAGGCGCAGGGCTTTGTCGAAATGCTCACGGGCGGTGTCGCGATCCCCAAGCATCACAGCCGTCATGCCGAGGTTTTCGAACACTCGGGCGCGCTCGGCGTAGAGATTATCCTCGGCGGCCTGCTCGAAGCGCTCGTAGGCTTCCTTGTAACGTTTCTGCTGGTAAAGAAAGCTGCCGTAATTGTTGAGGATTCGCGCGTCTTTGGAACGTGCCGACAACGCTTTTTGGTAATACTGGTTGGCCAGTTCCGGTTCCATCTCGGCCTGGAACACCAGCGCCAGCGCAGCATTGGCATCCGCATCGGAGCCGTTCAGCTCAAGCGCTTTTTTCAGAGGCGCCTTCGCACGCTCCATCTGGCCTTGCTGAAGATAGCCCAAACCCAATTGCACGTAAGCCTGACGAGCTTCCTCACGCCCCTTGCTGGTACTCAGCGGATCGACGTTGCCGGTAGACACACAACCGACCAGCAGCGTGGCAAAACAGAGCAGCAGCGCAACGCGCAGGGACATAGAGATCCTCTCAGTCAAATTCGCATTCAATTGCGAGCGGAAGCGGCCTGCACCACGTCGGCATCGGCACTGAGCTCTCGCACAGCGATATAGCGCTCGCTGCGACGGGTGCGGTCCATGACCTGCCCGACCAACTGGCCGCAGGCAGCATCGATGTCCTCACCGCGCGTGGTACGCACGGTGACGTTGAAGCCGGCTTGATGCAGCAGATCCTGGAAACGACGGATTGCGTTGTTGCTGGGGCGTTCGTAGCCCGAATGCGGAAACGGGTTGAACGGGATCAGGTTGACCTTGCACGGCGTGTCCTTGAGCAGCTCGATCATCTCGATCGCGTGCTCAGGCCTGTCGTTGATGTCCTTGAGCAGCGTGTACTCGATGGTCAGCACGCGCTTTTCGCCCAGCGCAGCCATGTAGTTGCGGCAGGACTCGAGGAGCATCTTCAGAGGGTATTTTTTATTGATCGGCACCAGCTGGTTTCGCAGCGCGTCATTGGGCGCGTGCAACGAAAGGGCCAGCGAAACGTCGATGTGCTTGGACAGCTCATCGATCATTGGCACCACGCCGGAGGTGGACAGCGTCACCCGGCGCTTGGAAATGCCATACCCCAGGTCATCCATCATCAGATGCATGGCGGCAATGACATTGTCGAAGTTCAGCAATGGCTCGCCCATCCCCATCATCACCACGTTGGTGATGGCGCGGTCGACGGTAGCCGGGACACTGCCGAAAGATTTGTTGGCAATCCACAC
Organism: Pseudomonas sp. W2Oct36; assembly: GCF_041060465.1. Taxonomy (NCBI): domain Bacteria; kingdom Pseudomonadati; phylum Pseudomonadota; class Gammaproteobacteria; order Pseudomonadales; family Pseudomonadaceae; genus Pseudomonas; species Pseudomonas sp. W2Oct36. Next base: position 159,047 of record NZ_JAUERW010000006.1, on the reverse strand, counting down.
CTGGCCAATGACTTCGGCGGCGGTGAGGTTGCTGTTGAAGCCTTGTTTGCCGGTGGAGCAGAAACTGCAGTCCAGCGCACAGCCCGCCTGGGACGAGACACACAGCGTGCCGCGTTTGCCTTGCGGAATATAGACGGTCTCGACGCAGCTGCCGGACTCGACACGGACGACCCATTTACGGGTGCCGTCGGTGGAGATGTCCTCGCTGACGACTTCAGGACCGCGAATTTCGGCACGGCTCTGCAGCTTTTCGCGCAGGGCCTTGCCGACATTCGTCATGGCGTCGAAGTTATCGACGCCAAAGTGGTGAATCCACTTCATGACCTGACCGGCACGGAAGCGTTTCTCCCCGATAGACTCGAAGAATTTTTCCATTTCCAGCCGGGTCAGACCCAACAGGTTGATTTTGCCAGTTGATTCAGTCATGGATTCACCCTCACTCGCAGCAATAGCTTAGCGAGTGGTTACCTCGGTAGCAGCGAAGAAGTACGAGATTTCACGAGCAGCAGCGGCTTCGGAGTCGGAGCCGTGAACAGCGTTGGCGTCGATGGAATCAGCGAAGTCAGCGCGGATGGTGCCGGCAGCAGCTTCTTTAGGGTTGGTAGCGCCCATCAGCTCGCGGTTCAGAGCGATAGCGTTTTCGCCTTCCAGAACCTGCACGACAACCGGGCCGGAGATCATGAATGCAACCAGATCACCGAAGAAACCACGGGCGCTGTGCTCAGCGTAGAAACCTTCTGCTTCGGCCTTGGACAGTTGCTTCAGTTTCGAAGCGACAACGCGCAGACCGGCTTTTTCGAAACGGGTGGTGATTTCGCCGATGACGTTTTTGGCAACAGCATCAGGCTTGATGATCGAGAAAGTACGTTGAACAGCCATGGTGTAACTCCAGAAGCAGTGATTATTGCGAAAAATTAAACCCGCGAATTATACGCGGGTTTGATGTTATTGCCTAACGTGCAAATCTGATCAGTCGATTTCGCCGGCCCAGAGCGTCTGGACCGCCTCCAGCACTTTCTCGCCGACGCGGCCAGAGGTGTCGTCGAAATCCGGGAGCTGCTTGATCATCAGTTGCAGCTTGGTGAACCCTACCGAATAAGGGTCAACGCCGGGGTGAGTCTCGGCGAGTTCTTCAGCGATGCGTTGTACGTCATTCCAACCGTAACTCATGACAGCTTCTCGATCAGTGCGGCGCTTCGGCAGCGTGGTTAAGCGAATATTTCGGGATCTCGACGGTGAGGTCTTCGGTGCCGACCTTGGCCTGACAGGCCAGACGGGACTGCGCTTCCAGCCCCCACGCACGGTCAAGATAGTCCTCTTCCAGCTCGTCCGCTTCTTCGAGGGAGTTGAAGCCCGCACGAATGATGCAGTGGCAGGTGGTGCAGGCGCAGACGCCGCCGCATGCGCTTTCGATCTCGATGTGGTGGTCGTGGGCGAGTTCCAGAATCGACTTGCCGACTTCGGCCTCGACAACCATCCCGTCCGGGCAATGCTCGGCGTGTGGCAGAAATGTAACCTGCGGCATCAGTTATTCCTCAATCTCATTCAGGTTGCGCCCTGACAGCGCGGCTTTCACCGTCGAGTCCAGGCGGCGGGCGGCGAACGCATCCGTCACCTGCGACAGACGCTTGGTCTGCTGCTCGATGGCCGGACCGTCATCGCCCTTCATCAATTCACGAAGTTCTTCCATCTGCAGGTCGATCACCATGCGCTCTTCGGCATCGAGCAAGCGTTCGCCATCGGCCTGCAACGCACCTTCGACCGCTTCGAGCAAACGCTGCGCGTCGACCTGCTGCTCTCGCAGCGCGCGAGCCACCATGTCGTCACTGGCGTACTGGAACGAATCCTTCAGCATGCGGGTGATTTCACCGTCAGTCAGGCCATAAGAAGGCTTGACCTGAATGCTCGACTCCACGCCCGACGCCAGCTCGCGGGCGGACACGCTGAGCAGGCCGTCGGCGTCGACCTGAAAGGTCACGCGGATTTTCGCGGCGCCGGCGACCATCGCGGGAATGCCGCGCAGGTCAAAACGCGCCAGTGAACGGCAGTCGCTGATCAATTCACGCTCGCCTTGGAGCACGTGGATCATCATGGCCGACTGGCCGTCCTTATAAGTGGTGAACTCCTGGGCGCGGGCCACCGGGATCGTGGTGTTGCGCGGAATGACCTTCTCCATCAGTCCGCCCATGGTCTCCAGCCCCAGGGACAACGGGATCACGTCGAGCAGCAACAGCTCGCCGCCATCGCGCTTGTTACCTGCCAGGGTATCGGCCTGAATCGCAGCGCCGATGGCGACTACCTGATCGGGGTCGATCTCGGTCAACGGCTGGCGGCCGAACAGTTCGGCCACCGCTTCGCGCACTCGCGGGACGCGGGTGGAACCACCCACCATGACCACGGCTTCGACTTCATCCAGCTCAATGCCGCAATCACGAACGGCACGACGGCAAGCTTTGAGACTGCGGGCGATCATCGGCTCAATGAGGGCATCGAATGCGGCGCGGGTCAGAACGCCCTGCCATTCGCCATGGACTACTTCCACCGAATCGGCGTCAGTCAGGGATTCCTTCGCCGCACATGCCGCCTGCATCAAGCGGCGCTGGGCAGCAGGATCGAGGTCGTCGGACAGGCCGGCTTCAGCAATGATCCAGGTTGCGATGGCGTGATCGAAATCATCACCTCCCAGCGCGCTGTCGCCACCGGTGGCCATGACTTCAAACACGCCGCCGGTGAGGCGCAGGATCGAGATGTCGAAGGTGCCGCCGCCCAGATCGTAAATCGCGACCACGCCCTCTGCGTTCTGGTCCAGCCCGTATGCCACGGCAGCCGCAGTGGGCTCGTTGAGCAGGCGCAGGACGGTGAGACCCGCCAGCTTCGCGGCGTCTTTGGTGGCCTGACGCTGAGCGTCATCGAAATAGGCGGGAACGGTGATGACCGCACCGACCAGTTCGCCACCCAGTGTTTCTTCGGCGCGCTGGCGCAGCACCTTAAGAATGTCGGCCGACACTTCGACCGGGCTCTTAGGGCCCTGCACGGTTTCAATGAACGGCATGTGGGATTCCCCACCGGTGAAGCGGTAAGGCAACTGCCCACCCAAATGCTTCACGTCGGAGATCCCGCGCCCCATGAGGCGCTTGACGGAAATAATGGTATTCAGAGGATCTGTCGCAGCCGCACCCTTGGCCGACTGGCCTACTTCGACACGATCGGCGTGATAGCGAACGGCGGACGGCAGGATGACCTGACCGTTGGCGTCGGGGAGCGGCTCACTGATGCCGCTGCGCAGGGCAGCCACCAGCGAGTTGGTGGTGCCGAGGTCAATCCCGACAGCCAGGCGACGCTGATGAGGTTTTGGAGCTTGGCCGGGTTCGGCGATCTGCAGTAGAGCCATTGCTTTTCTGATATCACTGGCGAGCCGCCCCAGAAGGACGGCGCGGGGTTAATCGTCGAGGCGCTCTTCGAGCTGGCGCACTTCGTAGGAGAGCTTGTCGAGGAACTGCATGCGGCGCATCAGCCGTTCAGCCTGATCACGCTGTGCAGCATCGTCCCAACAGGCCGCGAAGCTTTCGTTCAGTTCTTCCTGGGCAACCTTCAGCCGGCGTTTGAATACCGCAACGCCCGCCAGATCCGCGTCGTCCTGCAAATCTTCGAGCTCTTCGCGCCATTGCATCTGCTGCATCAGAAACTCGGGATCCTGCACAGTGACTTCCAGCGGAACTTCGCCCTTCAGCGCCAACAGGTAACGCGCCCTTTTCGGCGCATTCTTGAGCGTTTGGTAGGCGTCGTTCAGACTGGCGGAGCGCTCCAGCGCAACCCGTTGCTCAGCCTCAGGGGCATCGGCAAAACGGTCGGGGTGCACGCTCCGGGCAAGCTCACGGTAACGCGTCGCCAACAGGTCGAGGTCCAGATCGAAGCCCGGCTGCAGGTCGAATAAAGCAAAGTGACAAGGAGTACCCACAATAAGCCTCAGACGTTGAAGCTTTCGCCGCAGCCACATTCACCGCGCGAATTGGGATTGTTGAACTTGAAGCCTTCGTTCAACCCTTCCTTGACGAAATCGAGCTCGGTGCCGTCAAGGTAGACCAGGCTCTTGGGATCGATGATCACCTTGACGCCGTGATACTCGAACACCGTGTCTTCGCTTTCCGGCTCATCGACGAACTCGAGCACGTAGGCAAGCCCGGAACAACCGGTCGTGCGAACGCCCAGACGAATGCCGTCACCCTTACCGCGCCCATCGAGGGAGCGGCGTACATGGTTGGCGGCCGCTTCGGTCATGCTGATAGCCATCGGAACTCCTTACCTCACGCAAGTTACTTAACGCAGCGGAACAGACTCTGCTCAGAGCAGGCCTTTCTTCTGCTTGTAGTCGCGAACGGCCGCCTTGATGGCGTCTTCAGCGAGCACGGAGCAGTGGATTTTCACTGGCGGCAGGGCCAGTTCTTCAGCCAGCTGAGTGTTTTTGATGGTCTCTGCTTCATCCAGAGTCTTGCCCTTCATCCACTCGGTGGCCAGGGAGCTCGACGCGATGGCAGAGCCGCAGCCGTAGGTTTTGAACTTGGCGTCTTCAATGATGCCCTGCTCGTTCACCTTGATCTGCAGACGCATAACATCGCCGCAAGCCGGCGCGCCGACCATGCCGGTGCCGACATCAGGGTCTTCCGCGTTCATCTTGCCGACGTTGCGGGGATTCTCGTAGTGGTCAATGACCTTTTCGCTGTAAGCCATGGTGCAATTCCTCATCAGTTACAACATGTCGCTCTCGCGGCACTCGGAAGCTGTTTTCAAAGTGCCGCAGGTGTGGCGACTTTGAATTAATGCGCCGCCCACTCGATCTTGGAGATGTCGACGCCGTCTTTGAACATGTCCCACAGCGGCGACAAGGCGCGCAGCTTGGTCACTGCCTCGCAGACTTTCTGCGCGGCGTAGTCAATTTCTTCTTCAGTCGTGAAGCGACCGAAGGTGAAACGGATCGAGCTGTGTGCCAGCTCGTCGTTACGGCCCAGGGCGCGCAGCACGTAGGAAGGTTCCAGGGAAGCCGAGGTGCACGCGGAGCCGGACGAAACCGCCAGGTCCTTGAGCGCCATGATCAGCGACTCGCCCTCTACATAGTTGAAGCTCAGGTTGAGGTTGTGCGGCACACGGGCAGTCATGCTGCCGTTGATGTACAACTCTTCCAGGTGCGCAACCTGCTGATAGAAGCGATCGCTCAAGGCTTTGATGCGAACGTTCTCGGCAGCCATGTCTTCTTTGGCCACACGGAAGGCTTCACCCATACCGACGATCTGGTGCGTCGCCAGCGTACCGGAACGCATGCCACGCTCGTGACCGCCACCGTGCATTTCGGCTTCGATGCGAACACGTGGCTTGCGGCTGACCCACAATGCACCAATACCCTTCGGACCGTAGGTCTTGTGGGCCGAGAACGACATCAGATCAACTTTGAGGTTGGCCAGGTTGATTTCAACCTTGCCAGTAGCCTGTGCTGCATCGACGTGGAAGAGCACACCGCGGGAACGGGTCATCTCGCCGATGGCAGCGATATCGTTGACCGTACCAATTTCGTTGTTGACGTGCATGATCGAGACCAGAACGGTGTCGTCGCGCATCACTGCTTCGATCATGGCCGGCGTGATCAGGCCATCTTCGGTCGGTTCGAGATAGGTGACTTCAAAGCCTTCACGCTCAAGCTGACGCATGGTGTCGAGCACGGCTTTGTGTTCGATTTTGCTGGTAATCAGGTGCTTGCCTTTGGAGGCATAGAAATGCGCAGCGCCTTTGATCGCGAGGTTGTTGGACTCGGTAGCACCGGAAGTCCAGACGATTTCGCGTGGGTCGGCATTGACCAGATCGGCAACCTGACGGCGGGCGTTCTCGACCGCTTCTTCGGCCTTCCAGCCAAACACGTGGGAGCGCGACGCCGGGTTACCGAAGTTGCCATCAACCAGAAGGCAGTCGCTCATTTTCTGCGCAACACGCGGGTCGACCGGGGTCGTCGCGGAATAATCGAGGTAAATTGGCAATTTCATTGAATATCTCCTATCGGGCAGGCGCGCCGCGCGTTCATCTGCGTTCACTCAACGGCGGATGTTTCAATCTTGTCCAGTGGCTGCGTCTTGCTACCGCAACGGCGCAGATCCTGACGTTGGGCGACTTCTTGCACTTCACGGCGAGTGACGAGGTCGGCCAAGCTGATACCGCTTAGAAACTCGTGAATTTGCTGACTGAGGTCACACCACAAGTGGTGGGTCAGACAGGTGTCACCGGCATGGCAATCACCGAGCCCCTGGCAGCGCGTCGCGTCAACCGATTCGTTGACCGCGTCGATCACCTGCGCCACCTGAATGCCCTGCATTTGACGGGCCAGCTGATAACCGCCGCCGGGCCCACGCACGCTGGAGACCAGATTGCCGCGGCGCAGCTTGGCGAACAGTTGCTCGAGGTAGGAAAGGGAAATCCCTTGCCGCTCGGAGATATCGGCCAGGGACACTGGCCCATGCTGCGCATGCAATGCCAGGTCGAGCATGGCAGTGACAGCGTATCGGCCTTTTGTAGTCAGTCGCATGACGTGTACCGCGGAGGTTCGGAATGAGGGCGAGTATGCTATTCCCGAGTATTTAAGTCAACTATAAGACCTAGCGGAACAGTCGGGATTACCCGCAAAAGCGCGGCGGCATCATAGCAAAACACGCCGGGATTGGCACATGCTCGACCTGAGGGCGCGCGCTGACTTATTCCCGGGGCGCATTAACCTCGCAACGCTCTTTCATGCAGTCGAAGACTTCCTGACGCAGCTCGGGCAGCTCTTTTTCGCGATACTCGCCGCCCAGGCTTTTCAATGCCTTGCCCATGTCCTCCACGCGCACGTCCATCGCTTGCAGGTGATCGAGCAACTGGCCGATCGCGCGTGCCACCGGATCAGGCATGTCCTCACCAACGCCATACGCATCGAAGCCGAGCTTTTCGGCGATCGCCTTGCGCTTCGCTTCGGCCTCGTCGTCAGACTTGACGATGATCCGCCCCGGAATGCCCACCACCGTTGCACCCGCCGGCACAGGCTTGGTCACCACCGCGTTGGAGCCGACCTTTGCCCCGGCGCCCACGGTGAACGGTCCGAGCACCTTGGCGCCCGCGCCGACAACCACGCCGGACTCCAAAGTAGGATGGCGCTTGCCCTTGTTCCAGCTGGTGCCGCCCAGGGTCACGCCCTGATAGAGCGTCACGTCATCGCCAATCTCGGCGGTCTCGCCGATCACAATGCCCATGCCGTGATCGATGAAAAAGCGCCGACCGACTTTCGCACCCGGGTGAATCTCTATCCCGGTGAGCCAGCGACCGAAGTTGGAGACCATGCGCGCCGGCCATTTCAGTTCGTTGCGCCACAACCAGCCAGACAGCCGATGCAGCCAGATCGCGTGCATGCCGGGGTAGCAGGTCAGCACTTCAAAGGCATTTCGAGCCGCCGGGTCACGATGAAACACGCTTTGAATGTCTTCCCGCAAACGCTCGAACATTACTGATCCTTCCGCTTATAGGGTTCACCGGTGGCCGCTTTCTGGGTCTCGGTGAGGATGCCGCGCAAGATGCTCATCTCGGATCGATTGACCGCAGAGCGGCCGTACAGACGACGTAACCGCGCCATCAGGTGACGAGGCTTCTCGGGATCAAGGAAGCCAATGGCAACCAGCGTGGACTGGAGATGCTCATAGAATTTTTCCATCTCATCCATGGTCGCCAGCTCGGTACTTCGCACCGAATTGACTTCGAACTTCTCCACCTTACTCGCTTGACCGTCGGCCGCGAGCCAGGCCATGCGGGTTTCGTAACTCAACACCTGCACAGCGGCGGCCAGATTCAACGAGCTGAATTCCGGGTCTGATGGGATGTGTACGTGGTAATGGCAGCGCTGCAACTCTTCATTGGTGAGGCCGGCGTATTCACGACCGAACACCAGTGCGATCTCCTCGCCCAGCGCGGCGTGCTCAACGGTTTTGACGCCCGCTTCACGAGGGTCGAGCAGCGGCCAGGGAATGCGGCGGTCCCGGGCGCTAGTGCCCAACACCAGATTGCAGCCTACCAGCGCATCTTCCAGCGTCGCCACGACCTGCGCACCTTCCAGAATATCGCCCGCGCCAGACGCCCGTGCATCGGCCTCATGGTGGGGAAACATGGCGGGATCAACCAGCACCAGACGTGAAAGGCCCATGTTTTTCATGGCACGTGCGGCGCCACCGATATTTCCGGGATGGCTGGTACCGACCAGGACGACACGAATTTTTTGCAGCACTGGTGAAGTCTCGCTAGCAGGTGAAAAGGGGGACGAATGTTACAGAAGCACTTGCTGCAACGCCACGAACCTTGCGCCTCACGCGCCGGATACGCCACTAAAAGGAGACAGGGCACCCCCGACCTCGTCGCGCCAAGCCGACCGGCCGCGCGGCAAAGTCTGCACTCGCGCTGGAAATCATCCAAGAGAACCAATAGAATGGCCGGCTCTCTTTAACGACCTAGGTGATCCATCCATGCAGCCCATGCTGAATATCGCGCTGCGCGCCGCCCGCAGCGCCAGCGAATTGATTTTCCGCTCCATCGAGCGCCTGGATACCATCAAGGTCGACGAAAAAGACGCGAAAGATTACGTGACCGAAATCGATCGCGCCGCCGAGCAGAGCATCATTACCGCACTGCGCAAGGCGTATCCAACCCACGGCATCCTTGGCGAAGAAAGCGGCCTGCATGAAGGCAGCGGCGAAGGTACCGACTACCTCTGGATCATCGATCCACTCGACGGCACCACCAACTTCGTGCGCGGCGTTCCCCACTTCGCCGTCAGCATCGCGTGCAAATACCGCGGTCGCCTGGAACACGCCGTTGTTCTGGACCCGGTCCGTCAGGAAGAATTCACCGCCAGCCGTGGTCGTGGCGCTGCCCTGAACGGCCGCCGTCTGCGCGTTAGCCCGCGCAAGAGCCTTGAAGGCGCACTGCTCGGCACCGGTTTTCCGTTCCGCGAAAACCAGCTCGATAACCTCGATAACTACATGAACATGTTCCGTTCGCTGGTGGGCCAGACGGCCGGTATCCGTCGCGCCGGCGCCGCAAGCCTGGACCTGGCTTACGTGGCTGCGGGCCGTTTCGACGCGTTCTGGGAATCGGGCCTGTCGGAATGGGACATGGCCGCAGGCGCCCTGCTCATTCAGGAAGCAGGCGGACTGGTCAGCGATTTCAACGGCGGTCACGACTTCCTTGAAAAAGGTCACATCGTTGCTGGCAACACCAAATGCTTCAAAGCAGTGCTGACGTCGATCGCTCCATTTGTGCCGACTTCGCTGAAGCGTTAAGCCCAGCACGCTGTACAAGAGAACCGGCCATGTGCCGGTTTTTTTGTACCCTTGAGTCTCATGACACCGGCAACAAAAAAGCACCCGAAGGTGCTTTTTTGAGGAACGGTTAGTGCTATCACTGGCCCGCTTGGCTCAACTCCAGCTGACCTTCCTTGTTGACAGGGATCTGACTGCCCGGATCGCGATCCATACGCACCTGCCCGACTTTGTCGTTGAGCTTGTACTTCACGTTGTAGCCGACGACTTTATCGCTGATGTCATTGACGGTATTGCAGCGCGACTCGGTGGTGGTGTAAGTGTCGCGGTTCTGCATGCCTTCCTGAACCTTGTTACCGGCGTAACCCCCGCCGACCGCACCGGCGACCGTGGCAATCTTCTTGCCATTACCGCCACCCACCTGGTTGCCGAGCAGGCCACCCGCTACGGCACCGATGACACTCCCCACGATCTGATGCTCGTCCTTCACCGGCGCTCGGTGAGTGACTGCAACGTCTTTGCAGACTTGACGCGGGGTTTTGATTTGTTCTTTAACAGGCTCGACGGCAAGTACGTCTGCGTACTCTGGGCCGCTTTGTTTTACGAGGCTATAGGTGGCCAAAGCACCACCGGCGGTAACACCGACGGCACCCAATACTGCACCAATAAGCAACGACTTGTTCACGTGAACCTCCTGACGATATTCAGCGCGATTGCTCGCGCTACTCCCAGCCTTGGAGCACAAAAAAAGGCGCGAGTTCACCCTCGCGCCTTTTCAGGTGATGGCCGGTTACCATTACTGGTTACGGACGGTCATCCACCTTGTCGACCGTGACCGGTGGCAGCAAGTCTTCGCTGCGCAGGTTCAGCCAGATCAGCACCACGTTGGCGATGTAGATCGACGAGTACGTACCTGCCAGAACACCGATGAACAGTGCCACCGAGAACCCGTGCAGGCTATCGCCGCCAAAGATCCACAGCGCGACGATCGCCAGCAATGTGGAGATCGAGGTGGCCATGGTCCGCAGCAAGGTCTGCGTGGTGGAGATGTTGATATTCTCGATCAGCGAAGCCTTGCGCAGCAGACGGAAGTTCTCGCGAACCCGGTCGAATACCACGATGGTGTCGTTGAGCGAGTAACCAATGATCGCCAATACAGCGGCCAGAACGGTCAGGTCGAAGGTCACCTGGAAGAACGACAGAATGCCCATCGTCACCACCACGTCGTGGATCAGCGAGATGATCGCCCCCACCGCGAACTTCCACTGGAAACGGAAAGCCAGGTAGACGAGAACGCCGCCCAGTGCCAGCAGCATGCCGAGGCCACCCTGGTCGCGTAGCTCTTCACCCACCTGCGGACCGACGAACTCGACGCGTTTGACGGTCACCGGGTTATCGGCGCCTGTCTTGCGCAGCGCTTCAGCAACCTGAGTGCCCAGCTGCGGGTCTTCACCCGGCATACGAACGAGCAGATCGGTGGTCGCACCGAAGCTTTGCACGACCGCTTCGGTATAACCCGACGTAACCAGCTCTTCGCGCACTTTGTGCAGATCGGCAGGGCGCTCGTAGGTCAGCTCGATCAGCGTACCGCCGGTGAAATCCAGACCGAAGTTCAGCCCTTTATAGAACCAGCTGAACAACGCCAGAACGGTAAGAAGCATGGTAATGGCGAACGCAATGTTGCGAACGCCCATGAAGTTGATCGTACGTTTCATGGCAGCCCCTTAAATCCACAACTTCTTGAAGTCACGACCGCCAAAGATCAGGTTGACCATTGCGCGGGTCACCATGATGGCTGTGAACATCGAGGTAAAGATCCCGAGGGACATGGTGACCGCAAAACCCTTCACCGGGCCGGTGCCCATCGCGAAGAGAATGCCGCCGACCAGCAGCGTCGTCAGGTTGGCGTCGAGGATCGCGGTATACGCGCGGTCGAAGCCCTCGTTGATTGCACGCTGAACCGTCATGCCATTGCCGATCTCTTCACGAATCCGCGAGAAGATCAGCACGTTGGCATCGACCGCCATACCCATCGTCAAGACGATACCGGCGATGCCTGGCAGGGTCAGCGTTGCACCCAGCAGCGACATCAGCGCCAGCAGCATGACCATGTTGAAGGCCAGGGCCACGGTCGCGATCAGACCGAAGAAACGGTAGATGGCGAGGATGAACAGCGAGACGAACAGCATGCCCCAGAGGGATGCATCGATACCCTTGGTGATGTTGTCGGCACCCAGGCTCGGGCCGATGGTGCGCTCTTCAGCGAAGTACATGGGTGCAGCCAGACCACCGGCACGCAGCAGCAGCGCCAGCTCGGACGACTCACCTGCGCCGTTCAGGCCGGTGATGCGGAATTGAGCACCCAGCGGCGACTGAATGGTCGCCAGGCTGATGATCTTCTTCTCTTCCTTGAACGTCTGGACCGGCACGTCTTTTTCGACGCCGTTGACCATTTGCTTGGTGTAGGTGGTGGTCGGCTTCTGCTCGATGAAGATCACCGCCATGCTGCGACCGACGTTCGCGCGGGTTGCGCGGCTCATCAGATCGCCACCATGGCCGTCCAGCTTGATGTTCACCTGAGGACGGCCGTGCTCGTCAAAGCCAGCCTTGGCGTCGGTTACCTGGTCACCGGTGATGATCAGACCACGCTCGACCGGCGCCGCAGGACGACCGCCTTCGCGGAATTCGAACATCTCGGTGGTGGCTTTGCTGTCGTCGGGGCCTGCGCCCAGACGGAACTCAAGGTTGGCCGTCTTGCCGAGGATACGCTTGGCTTCGGCGGTGTCCTGAACACCTGGCAGCTCGACCACGATGCGGTTGGCGCCCTGACGCTGAACCAGCGGCTCGGCGACGCCCAGCTCGTTGACCCGGTTACGCACGGTGGTCAGGTTTTGCTTGATCGAGTATTCGCGGATTTCAGCGATCTTGGCTGGCGTCATGGCCAGACGCAGGATCGGCATCTCGCCGCGATCGCTCGTGGTGATATCGAAATCGGTGTAGTCCTTGCGGATCAGCGCACGGGCCTGTTCGCGGGTATCAGCATCGCTGAAGCCCAGCTGGATGGCGCCGTTGTCCTGCGGCAGGCTGCGATAACGCACTTTTTCCTTGCGCAGCAGGCTCTTCACTTCGCCTTCGTAGACATTCAGACGCGCACTAAGCGCTTTGTCCATGTCGACTTCAAGCAGGAAGTGCACGCCACCGGACAGGTCGAGACCCAGCTTCATCGGCGTAGCGCCAATGCTGCGCAGCCATTTTGGCGTGGTCTGAGCCAGGTTGAGCGCGACAACGTAATCGTCGCCCAGCGCCTTGCGTGCGACATCTTTGGCTGGCAGCTGGTCTTCCTGTTTGGTCAGACGCAACAAACCGCCCTTGCCATTCTCGGCCAGAGAAGCGCCCTTGACCGCGATGCCAGCATCGGTAAGCGCCTTGCTTACGCGATCCAGATCAGCCTGATTGACCTGCAGCGCAGTGCTTGCGCCCGTGACTTGGATAGCCGGGTCATCAGGGTAGAGATTGGGTGCGGAATAAATAAAACCGATCACCAGCACTGCCAGGATCAGGATGTATTTCCACAGAGGGTATTTGTTCAACATCACGCCGCCTGCTTATAACGCGGGGCGCCTTGCGCGCCCCGTCGATTGGTAAAAGACTGGAATCAGATGGCTTTCAGAGTGCCCTTGGGCAGGGTGGCAGCGATTGCGCCCTTCTGGATTTTCAGCTCTACGGTGTCGGACACTTCGATAACAACGAAGTCATCAGTCACTTTGTTGATCTTGCCTGCGATACCGCCGGTAGTGACGACTTCATCACCCTTCTGCAAGTTGCCCAGCAAGTTCTTTTGCTCTTTGGCGCGCTTGGCCTGTGGACGCCAGATCATCAGATAGAAGATGACCAGAAAGCCGACCAGGAAAATCCACTCGAAACCGCCGCCCATAGGGCCTGCAGCGGCAGGGGCAGCCGCATCCGCGAAAGCGGAAGAGATGAAAAAGCTCATTTAACACTCCAGTTGCATATTTTAATAATAGGAAGCGAAAGACCGGATGTCGCTCAGTCCAGTAACGGCGTCACAAGCCCGCGTTTGGCATAGAACGTGTCGACAAAGGCGGCCAATGTACCTTGTTGAATAGCCTCGCGCAAACCAGCCATAAGCAGCTGGTAATGGCGCAAATTATGGATCGTATTGAGCATGCTACCCAGCATTTCGCCGCACTTGTCCAGGTGGTGCAGATAGGCGCGGGAGAAGTTTTTGCAGGTGTAGCAATCGCAGGTCGGATCCAGCGGCGACTCATCGTAACGATGAAACGCATTGCGGATTTTCAGAACACCGGTGTCGATGAACAGATGACCGTTGCGCGCATTGCGCGTAGGCATCACGCAGTCGAACATGTCGACGCCGCGGCGGACACCTTCAACCAGGTCCTCGGGCTTGCCTACACCCATAAGGTAACGAGGTTTGTCAGCCGGCATGCGGCCCGGCAGGTAGTCCAAGACCTTGATCATCTCGTCCTTGGGCTCGCCGACCGACAGGCCGCCAATCGCCAGGCCGTCAAAGTCGAGCTCACTCAAGCCTTCGAGCGAGCGCATGCGCAGGTTCTCGTGCATGCCGCCCTGAACGATGCCGAACAGCGCCGCGGTGTTTTCGCCGTGGGCGATCTTGGAGCGCTTGGCCCAGCGCAGCGACAGCTCCATGGAGGTGCGCGCAACTTCTTCGTCCGCAGGATACGGCGTGCATTCGTCAAAGATCATCACGACGTCGGAACCGAGGTCGCGCTGAACCTGCATCGATTCTTCAGGCCCCATGAACACTTTTGCGCCGTCAACTGGAGAGGCGAAGGTCACGCCCTCCTCCTTGATCTTACGCATCGCGCCCAGGCTGAACACCTGAAAACCGCCGGAGTCGGTCAGAATCGGTCCTTTCCACTGCATGAAATCGTGAAGGTCGCCGTGGCCCTTGATGACTTCAGTACCCGGACGCAGCCACAGGTGGAAGGTGTTGCCGAGGATCATCTGAGCGCCGGTGGCCTCGATGTCTCGAGGCAGCATCCCCTTGACCGTGCCGTAGGTGCCGACCGGCATGAACGCAGGCGTTTCGACAACGCCGCGAGGAAAGGTCAGGCGACCGCGACGCGCTTTGCCATCGGTGGCCAGCAGCTCAAAAGACATACGACAGGTGCGACTCATGCGTGATCCTCTGGGGCCGGGTCCGTCGGGGTTGATTCCCCGGGAGCGGTCGGCGCGGGATTGCGGGTGATGAACATGGCATCCCCGTAACTGAAGAAGCGGTAACCGTGCTCCACCGCAGCCGCGTAGGCCGCCATGGTTTCGGGATAACCGGCGAATGCCGAGACCAGCATCAACAGCGTCGATTCCGGCAAATGGAAGTTGGTAACCAGCGCATCGACCACATGAAAAGGTCGGCCCGGGTAGATAAAGATGTCGGTGTCGCCGCTGAAGGGCTTGAGCACGCCATCGCGCGCGGCACTTTCCAGCGAACGCACGCTGGTCGTGCCCACGGCGATCACCCGACCACCGCGTGCGCGGCAGGCTGCCACGGCGTCGACCACGTCCTGAGTGACTTCAAGCCACTCGTTGTGCATGTGGTGATCTTCAATGCGCTCAACGCGCACCGGCTGGAATGTCCCGGCGCCGACATGCAGCGTCACGAATGCTGTCTCGACGCCCTTCTCGGCAATTGCGGCCATCATGGTCTGATCGAAATGCAGACCTGCCGTCGGCGCCGCGACCGCACCGGCGCGCTGGGCGTACACGGTCTGATAACGCTCGCGATCAGCATCGTCGTCCGGGCGGTCTATATAAGGAGGCAACGGCATGTGCCCGACGCGCTCGAGCAGCGGCAGCACCGGCTCGGCAAAACGCAGTTCGAACAACGCATCGTGGCGCGCGACCATTTCGGCCTCGCCACCGCCATCGATGAGAATCGTCGAACCCGGCTTGGGCGACTTGCTGGAGCGCACATGGGCCAGCACACGGTGCTGATCGAGAACGCGCTCAATGAGGATTTCCAGCTTGCCGCCCGAGGCTTTTTGCCCGAACAGCCGCGCCGGAATCACCCGGGTATTGTTGAAGACCATCAGATCGCCAGGGCGCAAATGCTCCAGCAAATCAGTGAATTGGCGGTGTGCCAGCGCGCCGCTTGGCCCGTCGAGGGTCAGCAAACGGCTGCTGCGTCGCTCCGCCAAAGGATGGCGAGCGATCAATGAATCCGGGAGCTCGAAGGTAAAGTCAGCGACACGCATGATGGGGTTCGTCTAGCAGGGCCGGGAAGTTTAGCGGAATAAGTGAAAATTGACCATGAAACATGATTGACCAACGGTAGGCTCGTCTCTATACTTCGCCGCCATTGAGCCCTGATGGCGGAATTGGTAGACGCGGCGGATTCAAAATCCGTTTTCGAAAGAAGTGGGAGTTCGATTCTCCCTCGGGGCACCAAACAGCAGCACCTTCAAGTGGTTACGTGACTTGGAGCACAGAAAAACCGGCCGGATTTGAGCCGGTTTTTTTGTGGGCGGCATTTACTAAACGGTTAAGCATCAGCATCAATCACCCCCGTTCTCAGCACATCGCCAGCCTAAGCTGATCCCCTCAGCAAAAATTCCCAAAACCGAACGGGAATGGCCCTTTGACATTGAATCCCCTGCCCCGCTGTGGTGAAATCCACCGCCTGAAAAATCGGATCCATTGAAGGCTTTTCATCACGGACGAAGACAGGCGATTGCGCCCGGTCCTCACGTCCGTGCGCCTTTCGCAGTCTCACAAGGAGCGTACGCATTGAAGTCTTTTCATCCCGGCAAGCTGACGGTGCTGGCACTGGCAGTTACGCTGAGCAGTTGCGCCACGTTCGATCAGGCCGGCCGTGATTACGGCACGGCGATAGGGTGCGCAGGTGGGGCATTGCTCGGCGCGGGTTTGATCTACGCCGCCACGGGTAATGCTGGCAAAGCTGTCGCAGGCGGTGTGGTCGGCGGTGCAGCGGGTTGCGCAGTGGGCCATGTCTGGCAGAACCGTCAGCAGGAACTGCAGCGCATCGCGCAGGAAGAACACCTGAAAATGCAGATCGACACGCTGCAGGCACAGGCCCCCGCGCAGAATGGCAAACCTGCCGTGATGGCGGACGCGGGCATTGTTGCCCAGGTCGAAGATCAGGGCATGTTTCCCACGGGCAGCGACCAACTGACAGCCGATGGCCTGCGTCAGGTGCGCAAGCTCGCCAACGCGTTCAAGCCGGCGCAAGGCCAGTCCAACGCTCAGCGGCAAGCGGTTTTGGTGGTGGGACATACCGACGCGACCGGCTCCGCAGACTTCAATCAGCAACTGTCCGAGCGTCGTGCGCGCAGTGTCGGCAAAGTCCTGGCGGAGGCCGGTATTTCCGCTCAGAGTCTGTACTTCCAGGGTGTAGGCGCAGCCCGTCCCCTGGCCGATAACACCACCACCGAAGGGCGCGCCCAGAATCGCCGTGTCGAAATCGTCCAACTGGAGTCCACGGCGCTGCTGGAACAACGCGTTAAACAGGAGCGCAGCAACCCGCGCTACCTGGCCCATGGGACGCGCAACCAGCCCACGCCGAAAGCCAAAGTCGCTGCGTCTGCACCTCAAGCTGAGGCGCCGAAAAAATCTACCGAGCAGCCGGTTGCCGCGCTGGCCCCAAACTTCATCGATTTCGGCGGAAGCCCCGCCAGCTCGGATGTCAATCAACTGGCCCGCCTGGTCAAACCCATGGAGTCCACGGGCTTCACGCTGATCAGCAAAGCCAACGCAAGCGTGCCGGTCGCGAGCTGTGAAGCCGATCGCCCACGGGTTGCCGGCGCGGTGAAAAATCTTGCGAGCGGACAAGAACTGGCCGAGCACGAGACCACCGATTACCTGCCGGGTTACAACGGCAGAGTCTGGGCCAACAACGTCAACGGCAATCTGGTGACCATCACGCCAATCGCCGTGCTGCGCAACAACGCAGAGATTGCCAAGCAGCCCCGTATCCAACTGGTTAAAGGCTACGAACAGAACAAGAAAGGCAAAGCGACCACCCTCGCTGCTGTTGCCAACACTTTCGAAGGCCAGGACACCGTGCTCTATCGCGTGTTCATCGACGACGCTCAGGCGCCGGTGAACTGCATGGACATTGTTCTGGACAAGAACGGCGGCAAGGCAGTGGACGGCAAGTTGTTCTATGACAAAACCGGCGAGAGCTACGTCGCTAAATTCGTCCCTATTCGCACCTGAAGTCCGTAACGCTCGAGGAACAACATGGAACAGTTTTCAATGGACGCCCTGACCGCTTTTCTTGTAATGCACCGCGTGGCAGTGGGTTTGATCCTGAGCACGTTGGTGCTTCTGGTCGCCATCAGGATCTGGTGGTCGAAAGTCAGCTACTTCTATATGAACTTGGCGTACGCCCTGCCGCTCGTGGGTCGAATCAGCAGCTTGAGCAGAAAGCCGCCTATCACTGAAGCAGATGGTTGGATGGACAGCGAATCACGCCTGTGTGCCGACTATTACTCGTACTACCGAGGTTTCAACAAAAGCCCGGACTATTATGACAAGTGCCGTGATTACCTGAACAAGGTTCACGAGACCGGTCGACGGGAGAAAGGCTTCTTCATGTGGATGCTGATCATCGGCCTGATCTTCTTCGAAGCCGTTGGTTTTGCCTACGTCCTTGCGCCGTTCATGGTGCAGAACATATCCGCCAATGTCGCTGGCATGCTGGCGTGGTTCACTGCCTTTCTGCTCTCTGTCGCCGCGGTATTCTTTACCGAGATGGCAGGCCGTGAGATGCACCACAGCAGCCTGATTACCAAGATTCGCACTTGGTATGAACAGTCGCGCACGCCGAGAGATCTGGAGGCGGACACCAAAGTCGATATCGACAATACCTACCGCGACGACGACGAACCCAATTACCTTAAAGTGCTTAACCGCACTGACCACAACGCACGGGTCACGCCTAAATACACGTGGACCACGGTCTGCCTGATTTATGTGCTGGCGATTGCGATTGGTGCCTTTGTCATCCGTAACTACAGCCTCAAATCGATGGAAGTTGATTTGGTCAGCAACCCGGATGCCTTCAGCCAGACTCAGTCGGGTAACACCAAACTGCCGGATTCGCCATTCGAGTTGCCGGCTGAAAGCGCGCAGGAAAACCAGACTGCCGATCAGACCTCGGCGCACGACAAAATGGAGGCCATCCGCGCTGCGTCGCTGACGACTTACATTATTCTTTCGGTCATATTCCTGGGCATTCAGGGCGTGGGCATCGTGCTGTCCAATCGATTCTCCTTCGCGGGGAAACAATCGGGGCAAGCGTGGCAATACACGCGTGGGTTCAATAACGCCGAAGAGTTTGCTGCTCACTATCAGAATCTTCGCGAACATGTCGCCCGTGATGCGCAGGCCAAACTGACAGCCTTACAAAGTCGACTGGCCAACCGCATTACCACCTCAGGCCATGAGCGAGAGCATTTGCTCAAAGGATTTGGTCACCGTAACTTCGATACATATGTCACCAAGCGCCACGAAGGTTTCCGCAAGAGCGATGACAGCCGCCTGGAGCAAGACCGTCTCAGCCGGGAGCAACGGAGTGCAGACCAGGCTCACGAGCGTGCGAGGGCAAAATCGGCTGTCACTCAACCGGCGGCGGCCGAGTTGGCAATTGCTACGCCTGCTGCCGCTCCAGAAGCGACCCCGATTGCGCTCAAGCCTACAGTCGCACTCGACCCGGACAATTTCGACGACCTGAATGACTTCGACGATGACGAACTGGCATTTCTTGCCGGCAAGTACGAAGTCACTGTCGAACAGTTGAAGAAAGTCCAGAAGCTGCAACGCATGGCTGCAAAAGCCACTCAAACACGTCAGGAGCAGTGATATGAAACGGCGCGCCTTGCTGGCAAGCACTCTCCTGTTACTGGGCACGCCGTTACTGCACGCGGCTGAGCGTAATGACCTGCCCAGTTGCTATGACTTCGCAAAGCTGTCCGAATACCGACCCGCCTCCTCCGGGCGCGAGCTGATTATCATCGTCGACCAGACGGTTCAGTTGCCAAAGGACCTGAAGGAGTCGACTTACAGTCACGCGCTTCGGTACGTCAAACCAGGCGACAGCGTCCGGCTGTACCAGTTTTCGGCCTACTTGCCCGGCAATTACATGAAGCTGATGTATACCGGACAACTTGAAGACAAGCTGGATGAGAAGAAACGCGACGATATCGGCATGAACAGTCTGCGTCAGCTGGACAACTGCCTGGCCAAACAGGTCGATTTCTTTCGCAAAACATTGGGCCAAAAACTGGTAGAAAGTTTCGCGAAGCCGGGCGAGGACATCGCAAAGAGCGAGATCTTTTTCAGCCTCAAGCAGATAGGCGAAGACATCGCACCGCGGCCTGCACAGGAGAAGGTGGTGTTGCTGGTCTCCGACATGCTGGAAAACAGCGACTTCGGCAGCTTTTACGCCAGCAACCAAATCCGCGCCATTGACCCGGCTGCAGAGTTGAAAAAAGTCGAGCAGAAGAAACTGTTTGCAGACCTGGGCGGCGCCAAAGTCTATGTACTGGGCGCAGGTCTGGTACCTGGGACCGCCAAGAATGGCTATCGATCGGGCAATACGGTGCAGAAGCTGGAGACCTTCTGGAGCGGATATTTGAGCCAGTCCAATGCTCGACTGGTGAGCTTCGGGGCGCCGTCGCTGACAGTTGATTTGCAGTAGGGCGCAGGCTTTCGCGTCTACCAAGACGGGATTTGGCCGGAAAACCGCCAGATACGACGCCGCAAATCTGGCGGCGTCACCACCGGTCGCTTCCCGACTGAAGCCGGTCCCACTGACACAACGCGCGCCTTCGTAGGACTGGCTTTAGCCGGGAAGGCGCCATGTGCCATGCCGCATATCTGGTGGAGTTCATACCACCTCTTTTCAGTGCTACCCGTAACCGCTTCCGCACTTAGCCGTTTTCTCTGTAGGCAACATCCGACAAACGACTCAGAACCCTCTCTACTAGCATCACCCCGCACAGTGAGTATGATCGAACAAGGACGGCACTGAGCCAGTTTTCAACCCTCGGCTGCGCTTAAGGATAAGAGATGCAATCAGTCATTTACCGCGTGGACCTGAGCCCATGCTCGCTGGCCGAGTTCCAGCAGGATGTAGAAAAATACGCGGGCAATATCAGATGTGTCGAGTGCGAGGCAGGCGCTTGGTTTGTCAGCGGATCAACTGGTGGGCTGCGAGAGAGAGCTGCATGTTTCGCAGCGCATCACAAAGAAGGCTGCCAAATCAAAACGGTGGTGCTCGTCGTCGATGGCGAAGAGCCAGGCATTGTCGATGGTGAAGACACTGCGCACATCGTTGTGGATCTCGACAAGCGAAAACCCCAAACCATTCTGACACCGGCCCCACCCGCGACACCCCCCGTGGGATCACCTTGGGGCAGCATCCAAAAGCAATACGCAAACGCGGCCGACTATCCAGTCAATAAGTCGCTGAGACAAATCCTGTCGAAGCTGATGCGTAATCCTGACTATCCCGAAGATGAAACCAACATCAGGATAACCGCCGACAATGGGCGGGTAGTCCTTGAAGGAAGCATTCGCCGCTTGCTGTTCTCCCAATATCAACTTTCAGGTATTGAGCTGGGCTCGGTGCGGCTGTTCTGGGGACAGATCAACAACGTCAACAGAAAGGAGGGTTCAGCCTGGCTCAACTGCGGCGACTATCTCAGTGAGCCAAGTATCCTGATTCGAGATAAGGATCTGGAAGATGAGATGCTTTCGGCATTTAAGCTCAGTGGCCTTAACGATCTCGCAGGTGCACGATTCATCATGGTGGGCCACCTGTCGGGATCTCCTAAAAAGAAAATCCTGAACTTCGGCTTCGCCAAATATATCGCCTTCGTAAAATACCGGATCAAAGACGAGAATTGACTATGGTGACCTGCACACCGCTTGAAGAAGTCCGGCGGCACATCGACCACATTGACCGCGACCTTGTGTCATTGCTCGCCCGTCGTGGGAATCTGGTTAACCAAGCCGCAGCGTTTAAAAAGACGACTGCAGAGGTCAGGGCGCCCTCACGGGTTGAGGACGTAATTGCGAATGTGCGAGCGGTCGCTGAGGAGTGCGGGGCCTCAGCAGAGGTGGTGGAGAAGGTATACCGAGCGATGATTGCAGCGTTTATCGAAGAAGAGTTGTCGGCTCATGCTGCATTGAAAAGCGGTATTGCGCCCTAACTACCCCAGCCGCAATCCCTGCCCCCATCAAAAGTCCTGCGAAGTCAGCCCAGTACGACCTCGTTGATGTCCACATCCCCCGGCTGTTCGATCGCGTAGGGTGCCGCATTCCGCGCCGCCGCCCATGTACCTTTCCGTGTACCGAACGCAGTCAGGACCGGTGCCGAGCAGGGTGAGAATTGTCTACGATCATCTGATCCAGTGTCTGGGATACCCGCAGACCTTCCCCTGACGGCGCGGCGACGGAGGATTCGACTTACAACGACCGAACCGATGACGACCCGCTTCGGTCGAACGCCGTGCAATACCCCCCGAGGCGTGCACGCTGCTGGACGTTTCAGCAGGCACTCATTCACCGAAAACCACCGGCCTTCCATGTTCGAACACATCGACTTCAACTATCTGCTTTCAAACTACGGGTACTGGGCCGTGTTCATCGGCTGCCTGCTGGAGGGGGAAACCATCCTGATCCTCGGCGGGCTGGCGGCACACCAGCATGTCCTGCAATGGCAGCAAGTGCTCATCTACGCCACATTGGGCGGGATGCTCGGCGATCAGATACTGTTCTGGACCGGGCGCTACTTCGGGCCACGCCTGCTGCCTCGCTTGCACCGTCAGCAGGCGACCATCGATCGCGTGT
Organism: Pseudomonas sp. W2Oct36; assembly: GCF_041060465.1. Classification (NCBI taxonomy): domain Bacteria; kingdom Pseudomonadati; phylum Pseudomonadota; class Gammaproteobacteria; order Pseudomonadales; family Pseudomonadaceae; genus Pseudomonas; species Pseudomonas sp. W2Oct36. The sequence continues at coordinate 136,851 of NZ_JAUERW010000006.1, read as the reverse complement.
CGGACCTGATCAAGCGCTACCCCACGGCGTCCATTTTCTCGGTCCGTTTTCTCTACGGCATGCGCCTGATCGGGCCTCTGGTGATCGGCGCGAGTCGCTTGTCGCCCATCCGCTTCGCGATCATCAACCTGATCGGCGCGGCGGTCTGGGCGAGTCTGTTCCTGGCTGCGGGTTACTGGGCGGGCGGCTTCCTGGAGAACATGCTCGGCAACCTGAAACCTTATAAAATGCCGATCTTCCTGGGCGTGGTCGTGGTGGGCGCGGCCGTAGCGCTGTATCGCCATCGTCGCGCGAAAACCCGGCCTGCACGCCAAGCAGCCAAGCAGGCGAAAGACGTCCCGCCCTCCTCCGCTGGATAACGCTTCCCATCTGCGGCGACCGCCTCTATAACGGCAGACAGGCATTAGACGCAGAGGGATCGACTCGATGAACACACGCATCACCGCCGGTTTGCTGTTGAGCATGGTCAGCATCGCACAGGCTCAGGCCGCTGAGACGCCGTCGCGCCTGGACACCGTCATGCAGAAGGGTCAACTGGCCGTTTGCACGACTGGGGATTACAAGCCGTACACCTTTCTCAAGCCTGACGGCCAGTACGAAGGCATCGACATCGAGCTGGCTCAGTCGCTGGCGCAGAGCCTGGGCGTGAAGATCGAGTGGGTCCCGACCACTTGGAAAACCCTGATGCCCGACTTCACGGCCGGCAAATGCGACATCGCCATCGGTGGCATCTCGGTCACCCTGGAGCGACAGAAAAAGGCGGCGTTCAGCAGCACGCTGGACATCGACGGCAAGGTCCCGCTGGTGCGCTGCGAAGACGAGTCCAAGTACCAGACCCTCGAGCAGATCAATCAGCCCGGCGTTCGCTTGATCGAACCTCAGGGTGGCACCAACGAAGCCTTCGCCCACGCTTATTTACCCAAGGCCAGCCTGGCCTTCCACGACAACAAAACCATTTTCCAGAAGTTGCTCGACAAGCAGGCCGACGTGATGATCACCGACGCGTCCGAAGCGCTGTACCAACAGAAACGCATGCCCGGCTTGTGCACGGTCAATCCGTCGCACTACATGCAATACGGCGAAAAGGCCTACCTGCTGCCCCGGGATGATGTGGCCTGGAAGGCCTATGTCGATCAATGGCTGCATCTTTCAAAAGCCACCGGCGCTTACAAGAAAGTGGTCGGCGAATGGCTGGCGATGCCCAACGAGTGACCATGCGCATGCCCGCAAGACTTCGGCACAGGACCCCGCCGTATCCATGAAAACCAACAGAACCATTACTCGCGCGTTTTGCGTCGAGCTGCAGCAAGAGCTTTCCATCGTAGCGGCGCGACGTGAGTACTTTTCTCAAGAGCCGCCTCGGGCGCGCTTCAGCTTTTTGTGCTCGTCCGAGCCGTGCCGTGCCCTGGGTGTCAAAATCACCGGGGTTCGCTATGACGTGAAGCCCCAGGAGCACCCGACCTTCGTCGCCGCGCACTACCGGGCCAACCCGAACTACGAACATCATGCCGATTGCGAATGGGTGGATGAAGCCGTCGAAACGCCGGTTGTGCAGGAAGCCGAAACTGAGGCCGAAAGCGAGCTGCGCAAGGTCAAGCGCAAGCTGGATGACTACATAGATGTCTTCGATCCGACCCCGAAGGAACGCGCAAAACCCACACCGCCGACAGATAAGCCTGACGCCGATCCGCTCGAGAGGCCCGAAGACGCCACGCCTCCCGCCGACGCGCTCAAGGCCAGACAGGACAAGCAGAACCGCACCAGCAATCTGGAGCGTTTGGTCGACAGCTTTCGTCAGGCCCAAGCCTCGTTGACCAAGGAAGAGCTTGCACTGCTGACCCTGCGCATTCCGGGTCAGGGTGAAGTGTCGTTGCGCGCCTATTTTCGCCATATCAAATTCGCTCAGCTCAATGACGAGCGCCGGGTGCTGTATGGCGGCGGGCTGGTCGAGCGCTACGGGACAGGCTTCAAATTCAAGTTCTTCGATCGCCTGCAAGGCAAGTTGGTGACCTTGTACGTGTCACCCGCGCAGATGCAGGCCTACCGCTCAAGCCGCTACCTCAGCGAGCTGCTGAGCCACGCCGATGAGGTGCGCTTCTTCACGGTCTTTGCCTTGGGCACACTGGTCGCCAGCCCTTCCGGGAAAAGCGTCAGTGTGGAGATCGAAGACTTGCGCCATCTGGCCATCGTGCTTGGGCCGGCCAAGGACGCCGAGGAGGCCTCTGCGAAAGGGCCAACCAGCTAAACCAGAGACCTTATTCGGCTCGAAAAAAACCCGGTTTCTCTCGCGAGCGACCGGGTTTTTTTACGTTTCATTCAAGAGACTAAGGCGCTGCGTATGTCACCAACAGTTCCTTAGTTACCTGAAAATCCAGCGACATGGCCACGCTCAAGGCAGTGATCGTGAAGATGGAGAACACGAACAGCTTACGTGCCCAAACCGTGTCGTCTTTGGCTTTGTAGCCGGTCCAGGCCATGTACAACCAGTACATGCCCATCGCCGCTGCAACGGCCAGATAATTGAGCCCGGCGTAACCGCCGAAGGTCAGCATCAAGGTCGCCAGCAGGAAAGCCAGGATGTAGATCAGGATGTGCCGCTTGGCGACCCGGATACCACGCTTGACCGGCAAGACCGGAATCGAGGCAGCCCGATAGTCATTGAAGCGGAAAATCGCGATGGCGTACGAGTGAGGCATCTGCCACAAGCTGAACATCACCAGCAAGGTCAACGCCGCGAGGTCGAAGGTGTTGCTGACCGCGACGTAACCGATCACCGGCGGCATCGCACCCGACAGGCTACCTACCAACGTGCCATGAACCGACCTGCGCTTCAGGTACAGGCTGTAGAAGCCGACGTAGATCACGAAGCCGATCACGGCAAACAGCGCCGCCAGTGCGTTGGCCTTGGTGTACAGCAGGCCGACGCCGACGACGCCGAGTACGGTGGCATAGATCAGTGCCAGTTGCACTGACACCAACCCTTGCACCAGCACCCGATTCTTGGTGCGCTCCATCTTCACATCGATATCGCGATCGATGCAGTTGTTGAAAACGCAGCCAGAAGCCACCACCAGTGAAGTCCCGATCACCGCTGCCAGGAACAAGCCGATGTCGACATGTCCCTTGGACGCCAGAAAAAAGCCACCTGCCACCGAAAGCACGTTACCGAAAATGATCCCCGGTTTGGTGATTTGGATAAAGTGCTTCAGTGACATCAGGTTTTCCTCACTTCGCCATCATGGCGGTGTGAATGCTGAACATGATCCAGGTGCTCAAGCCAACGAGCAGCACGATCACAAGGCCAGCGAAGGCAAACGCGATGACGTTGTTGCGCTGTGCTGCGGAGCGGTCAAGGTGCAGGAAGTACACCAGGTGAACGATAACCTGCACGACTGCGAAGATCAGAACGACCCACAGCGTGGCCACTTTCGAAATCGTCGGGAACATCACCAGACCGAAAGGAATCGCGGTCAGGATGATCGACAGTACGAAACCGACCATGTACGACTTGAAGCTGCCGTGGGCGGCAGGTTCATGGCTGGCAGCGTCATTGGAGTGATGTGAATTCGCCATTTAAATGGTCCCCATCAGATAGACAACGGTGAACACGCAGATCCAGACAACGTCCAGGAAGTGCCAGAACAGGCTGAGCATGCTCAGGCGAGTCTGGTTGGTCCCGGTCAGACCGTGCTTGGAGACCTGATACATCATGATCGCCATCCAGATCAGGCCGCTGGTCACGTGCAGACCGTGGGTGCCGACCAGCGTGAAGAACGCCGACAGGAAACCGCTGCGGTTAGGACCGTAGCCTTCGGAGATCAGCAGGTGGAACTCGTTGATCTCCATGCCGATGAAGCCCAGGCCGAACAGGAAGGTCACGAACAACCAGCCCAGAACGCCCGACTTGTTGCCCTTGTGCATCGCCAGCATGGCGAAGCCGTAGGTGATCGAGCTGAGCAACAGGCAGGCGGTTTCGCCAAGCACGTATGGCAGCTCGAAGATATCGTGGCCCGCAGGGCCACCCGCTACGTTGTTAACCAGTACCGCGTAAATGGCGAAGATCGACGCAAACAGAATGCAGTCGGTCATCAGGTAGATCCAGAAACCGTAGATCTTCATCTCGCCGGCGTCATGGTGACCATGGTCGTGCTCGTGGTCATGACCGTGGTCGTGACCCTTCGCACCATCTAATACTAAGTTCGACATTGTTTATGCCTGCTCCAGCTTGTTGACAGGAGTGTTTGTCTGACCGTTGCGGACCCGCGCCAGGATCGCATGCTGTTCGCCTTCGATGCGTGCCACTTCGGATGCAGGAACCATGTAGCCCTGATCGTCACGTGCAGCGTGAATCACGAAGTACACGATGGTACCGATCAAGCTGACGGCAGCCAGCCAGAAGATGTGCCAGATCATCGCGAAACCGAAGACGGTCAGCAGGAGGCCCATCACCATGCCCGTCGCCGTGTTGTTCGGCATGTGGATGTCGGAGTACTTGGCCGGAACCTTGTACGCCTCGCCATCACGCTTGGCGGCGTAGAACGGATCGATCTCGTTGGCTTTCGGCATTTCTGCAAAGTTGTAGAAAGGCGGTGGCGACGAAGTGGACCATTCCAGGGTGTGGCCATTCCATGGGTCACCGGTCAGGTCGCGGTTCTGCTCGCGATCACGGATAGACACGTAGATCTGGATCAGCTGGCAGGCGATACCGACGGCAATCAGTGCAGCGCCCACGAACGCGACGTGCAGGTACGGCGTCCAGTCCGGGTTGTCAGTGGTGTTCAGACGACGGGTCATGCCCATGAAGCCCAGTGCGTACAGCGGCATGAAGGCGACGTAGAAACCAGAGATCCAGAACCAGAACGCTGCCTTGCCCCACTTCTCGTTCAGCTTGAAGCCGAACGCTTTAGGGAACCAGAACGCGAAGCCGGCGATGTAACCGAACACAGCACCACCGATGATCACGTTATGGAAGTGCGCGATCACGAACAGGCTGTTGTGCAGAACGAAGTCGGCACCCGGGATAGCCAGCAGTACGCCGGTCATACCACCGATGGAGAAGGTCACCATGAAGCCCAGGGTCCACATGACTGGCGCGGTGAAGCGCAGACGGCCCTGGTAAATCGTAAACAGCCAGTTGAACAGCTTCACACCCGTCGGGATGGAAATCAGCATCGTCGCCAGACCGAAGAAGGCGTTGACGCTTGCACCCGAACCCATGGTGAAGAAGTGGTGCAGCCAGACCATGAAGCCCAGAATCGAGATCGCACCGGAGGCGTAGATCATCGAGTGGTGGCCGAACAGACGCTTGCCGGTGAAGGTCGAGATGACTTCGGAGAAGACCCCGAACGCCGGCAGAATCAGGATGTAGACCTCAGGGTGACCCCACGCCCAGAACAGGTTCACGTACATCATCGGGTTACCACCCAACTCGTTCGTGAAGATGTGGAAGTCCAGGTAACGGTCGAGGGTCAGGAACGCCAGGGTGCCGGTCAGGATCGGGAACGAAGCCACGATCAGGACGTTGGCCCAGGTGCAGGTCCAGGTGAAGATCGGCATGTCCATCAGTTTCATGCCAGGGGTGCGCATCTTCAGAACGGTGACCAGGAAGTTAACCCCGGTTAACGTCGTCCCCAGTCCTGAGAGCTGCAGTGCCCAGATGTAGTAATCCACACCCACACCCGGGCTATAGCCGAGTTCGGAAAGCGGTGGATAGGCAACCCAGCCAGTGCGTGCGAACTCGCCGACGCCCAGAGACACGTTCACCAGAATCACGCCGGAGATCAGCAGATAGAGGCTCAAGGAGTTCAGGAACGGGAAGGCAACGTCGCGAGCGCCGATCTGCAGAGGCACGACGATGTTCATCAGGCCGGTGAAGAAAGGCATCGCCATGAAGATGATCATGATCACACCGTGAGCGGTGAAGATCTGGTCATAGTGCTCAGGCGGCAGGTAGCCGGGCGAGCCTTCAGTGGCCATGGCCAATTGCGAACGCATCAGTACGGCGTCGGCAAAGCCGCGCAGCAGCATGACCATTGCAATGATGATGTACATGACACCGATTTTCTTGTGGTCGACGGACGTCAGCCACTCGGTGTAGAGGTAAGTCCATTTCTTGAAGTACGTGATCAGGCCCAACAACGCCGCGCCACCGATCGCGATCATGGCGACCGTGATCATGACTATCGGCTCGTGGAACGGAATCGCGTCCAGACTTAATTTACCAAACATTGCTTACTCCTCTGCCTGCGCAGCTGACTGCTTACCCATGTCCATCCCTTCCGTACCTGCTACTTCTTTCTTCTCATGGACAATCTTGCCCGGCTTCATACCTTCATACTTGTCGATGATGATCTGGAACAGGTTCGGAGTGACCGAGGAGTAGAGTTCAACGGGGTTACGTTCGCTAGGCTTGGCCAGCGCGGCGTATTCGGCCGTTGCCAGTGTTTTAGGTGAATTCTTGACGTCGGCAACCCAGGTGTCGAAATCAGCCTGTGAGGTGGCTGTCGCCTTGAACTTCATGCCGGTGAAACCTGCGCCACTGTAGTTGGCGGAGATGCCATCGAACTCGCCGTTTTCATTGGCGATCAAGTGCAGCTTGGTCTGCATGCCGGCCATCGCGTAGATCTGGCCGCCCAGTGCAGGGATGAAGAACGAGTTCATGACCGAATCGGACGTGATGCGGAAATTGATCGGCGTGTTGGCCGGGAACACGATCTTGTTGACGGTGGCGATGCCCTGTTCCGGATAGATGAACAGCCACTTCCAGTCCAGCGCGACCACTTCAATGGTCAGCGGCTTGACGTCCGACTCGAGCGGGCGGTAAGGATCCAGCGCGTGGGTCGACTTGTAGGTCACATAGCCGAGCACGATGATGATGGCCAATGGAACCAGCCAGACCACCAGTTCAATGCGGGTCGAATGCGCCCAGTCAGGCGTGTACGTCGCGCTCTTGTTCGTAGCGCGATACTTCCAGGCGAAGATGATGGTCATGAAAATGACCGGCACCACTACCAAAAGCATCAGCAAGGTAGCAGTGATGATCAGGTCACGCTCTTGAACGCCGACATGCCCTTTGGGATCCAGCAGGGTGTAATCGCACCCGCTGAGCAGGAGCATGCTGAAAAGGGCCAAGAAGCCAAAAAACCTGGGGTACCTTTTTTTACTCATCTCACGACCTCTAAAAGCAGCTTTCGCATCGCAGTTGGGTTTCGACCGCCAACACTTCACCCTGCCAGGTGCTGGCAAATGCTTGGATTGAAAAGGGGCCTGTCAGGAAGCATGTGGGCCTCACAACAAATCCGGGTTGAGCTTTGGTTTCTTATTCGAATGGTGGCACCCGCTAATGCGGACCAGATCCTTTGGCGCAGACATTCAGAACGTGACTCAGGAGGCCATTCGAACCGCGTCTACTAGAGCGAAAAGACGCTCAATAACCTCGATTTACACCGTCCCGCAAATGAGGGGGGGCGTGAATTGGGGGCGATTGTAGATACGTAAAGTTTTATTGACTATAAGTTTCTGCGCAACAGTTAATTTCGGAATCGGTAAAAATGCGGTGTTATGTCGCACCCTGAAAAGGCGGAAAGCCCCGGTTCCCGTGGAGGAGCACAGGGGCTTTGTTACGCAACACTTTGTAATCAGCGTGCTTTCATCCTGTTACGAATGATTCCCGCCGGAACCAGCACCACAGTCAAAACAAACGCTACCAATGCCCACTGCGCCAGAGACAAACCGAGAACTGGCGGATATGGCGTCTCGCAGAAACCACCTACCTGAAAGCCTAGCGGAAATAGCGACGCCAGAGGCAGACCGTCGACGATCGGCTGAAGCACGTCGATGCCGCAGCTCTCTGTCGGATGGGTCTGGATATACACATGACGCCCCGCTGCAACGAGGCCGCCCACTGCGCTCAAGGTGACCAGCGCTTCACAGATCGTCAGGCTCAGACGCCCGGGCATCGCTGCGCCGATGAACGCAAACACCGCGATGAACAACAGCGCATATCGCTGCAGAATGCACAGCGGGCAAGGCGCTTCGCCCAGTACCACCTGCATGTACAGGGCGCCGCCGATCAGGGCCAGGCAGATGATCCCGAGCACCACCAGAAGCTGCTTTTCACGCCGCAGGTACACCATCTCGTCAGTCATTCACATATCCTTTGAATTGGAGTCATCCGGATCGACGGATGCGTTGTGTTGCGGCCCGGACGCCCCGGAAAGCCGGCGATTCTACCACCGTCGTGCCCGTCCGTTCACAGAACGCCCGCCGCAGCACAACAGCAGCAGGCCAACGCCCGGCACCGCAACCGGCGCAATGGTGGACACTTGCGCATTACCTGAGCGTTAACATCCCCATACACAGCCCCCACCCGGCCTGACACCTTGCTTATATATAGAAGAGTGCGGCTTTTTGTCGCAGACGCGCATCGCCGCGCGAACTCCTTCTATATATATGTAGGATGCGTCTAATTGTCGCAGCTATCATTCCAGCGCCGAGGCAGGACCGAAGAATTCGTAATGCGTCTGCGCATCGGGTACGCCCGCCGTTTTCAATTGACGCTTGATCGCAGACATGAAGCCTTTGGGCCCCAGAAAGTAGGCGTCAACATCCCGGTTCTCCGGAAGCCACTGTTCCAGCCGCGTCTGATCAAGAAGCCCTGTCCCATGGGGTGCGGGGCTTACGCCATCATCTTGCGCGTAGCAGTAGAAACGCTTGAGTTGGGGATGCCGGGTGGCGAGGTTTTCGATCCAGTCGCGAAACGCGTGCACCGAACCATTGCGAGCGCAGTGGATGAAGTAGATCGGACGCTGGGTATGCAGCGCGGCTTCCAGCATCGCCAGGGTCGGCGTGATGCCGACGCCGCCGCTGATCAACACCAGCGGTTTGTCGCTGTGGGTCAGGATGAATTCCCCTGACGGCGGAAACAGATTGATGCTGTCCCCCAGCTGCAGGTGATCGTGAAGGTAATTGGAGGCAACGCCGCCAGGCTCGCGCTTGACGCTGATGCGGTACTGATTGTTCCCCGCAAGCGCTGACAGCGAGTAGTTCCGGCGGATTTCTTCGCCCCCCACCTGCAGTTGCAGGCCGATGTACTGGCCGGCAGTGAATTGCAGAATCGGCTGGCCGTCTGCGGGGGCGAAGTAGAACGAGGTGATTTCTGCGCTCTCCGGTGTCTTGGCGACGACCTTGAATTCCCGTGCGCCGCGCCAGCCGCCCACTGCCTGGGCCTTCTCGTCGTAGATGGCTTTTTCTGCGCCGATCAAAATGTCGGCGAGCTGGCCGTAGGCGTTGCCCCATGCCGTAATTACCTCGTCAGTGGCGATCTCGGCACCCAACACTTCGCGAATGGACTCAAGCAGGCATTTCCCGACGAGAGGGTAGTGCTCGGGAAGGATCTGCAGTGCCACGTGCTTGTTGATGATCTTGGCGACCAGATCGCCCAGCTGATCAAGCTGATCGATGTGCCGCGCATACATCAATACGCCGTTCGCCAGCGCGCGTGGCTGATCGCCGCTCACTTGGTGGGCTTGATTGAACAGAGGACGCACCTGCGGGTATCGATCGAGCAGCATTTTGTAGAAATGGGTGATCAGCGCTTCGCCCCCGCTTTCCAGCAGTGGCACTGTCGACTTGACGATGGCACGATCCGATGCAGACAACATAGAAAACTCCTGAGATAGAATGAGCTGGCAATACCTCGGCAGTTCATGAACCGTGCCAGCTGTTCGACCCCCTGAAACCGGCCTCGGCGAAGAGGTTGAGTCAAGTTGACTCCTCGCATTGCGTGTCAAAATGACCCTGACGAGGTCAATTTGACTGTGCAGGATGTGCACCGAAATGAGCCTTCAGGTCGAAAGGGTTAAAGCCTGACTTGCGCAGGTCGATAAACCGTCATCGAAAGCTTTTGGCCGATTCCACGCGGCCAGGCAACGCATCACAGAAGGTTTATATGTCCAAGAACGTCCGCGCAGATTCACTCTCGCTTCTGCTGTTCACGTTACGCAGCGGAAAGCTGATGGCGATCAACCTGCTCAAGGTCAGTGAAATCATCCCCTGCCCTCCCCTCACGCGCTTGCCCGAATCCCACCCGCACGTCAAAGGCGTCGCGACCCTGCGCGGCAACCCGCTGTCGGTGATTGACCTGAGTCGCGCGATTGGCGAGCGTCCATTGGTGGACCCGGATGGCGGCTGCCTGATCGTCACCGATGTCAGCCGCTCCAAGCAGGGGTTGCATGTACAGGCCGTCAGCAAGATCGTTCACTGCCTGACCACTGACATTCGCCCCCCACCCTTCGGCTCCGGCAACAAGTCGTTCATCACCGGCGTGACGCAGGTGGACGGGACGCTGGTTCAGGTTCTGGACATCGAGAAGGTCATTCACGGCATCGCGCCGGCGCGGATCGTCGCCGAACGTGCCGAGCTGAGTACCGAAGACGCTGCCGTGCTGGCCAAGGCGCGCATTCTGGTGGTCGATGACAGTCAGGTGGCGCTGCAACAATCGGTGATCACCCTGCGCAACCTGGGCATCGAATGCCACACCGCCCGCAGCGCGCGGGAAGCCATTGATCAGTTACTTGAACTGCAAGGCACGGCGAAGCAGATCAACGTCCTGGTGTCCGACATCGAGATGTCGGAAATGGACGGCTACGCGCTCACCCGCACACTTCGGGAGACCCCGGACTTCCAGGAGCTGTACGTCCTGCTGCACACTTCACTGGACAGCGCGATGAACGCCGAGAAGGCCAATGCCGCCGGCGCCAACGCTGTTCTGACCAAGTTCTCCTCGCCCGAGCTGACACGATGCTTGATCGAAGCCGCCCGCACGGTCGAAGCTCAGGGAATCTGAGACCGGCCACAGGCGATGCCTCCACTGCGCATTACTGGCTGATGCGCCGCCACCTTGTCCCAGCCCCTGACGATGCGGTCTGGCCCGCTGGTGTGCGCCCCGTTGAGCTCAGTGCGCAGAACGCCCCGGCGGTTCATCAATTGCTGATGCTGGGACGCGAATACGGCGGCGGCCGGGTGCCCGACTATGCCACCTGGCTGGACGCCTTCGAGACTGATCCCGAGTTTGACCAGGCGCTGTGTTTCGTTGTGGAGGATGCTCAGGGCGTGGTGGCCGTGGCGCAATGCTGGACCAGCGCGTTCATCCGCAATCTGGTGGTTCACCCGCGCGCGCACCGTCAAGGCCTGGGTCTGGCGTTGCTGAATCAGGCGTTCTCGGCCTTCCGCCAGCGGGGCGAAGGCCACGTCGATCTCAAGGTGATGGAAAGCAACCTGGGCGCACGCCGACTGTATGAGCGCGCCGGTATGCAATATATTCAGCGCCACGAACTCGAACCGCGCTGAATCTGCGCCGAGACGCGTTCCCCCCTCATGCCATGGAGAGCCCTACCCATGAAGATGCACGTCGCGCTGTTACTCGTTCTCACCGCCTGCGCCGCCGGCCAGGCCAATGCCTCCAGCCCGGACGCCTGGGCCGGCTTCAACAAAACCCTGGTCGACAGTTGTGTCAGCGCCAGCTCCCTGAAGAATGCCAAACCTGCCGGCGCCGATGCGGCCTTCAATGACAGCGTCGGCTTCAACGCGCTGTTGATCAAAGGCCAGTACAAACAGGCGTTCATGAAGAACAAGACGGGCACCGAGCTGTGCCTCTACGACCGCAAGAACAAGAAAGCGGTGATCACCGAATGGGATAACGTCACCACGTTGCCGGAGAAGTAAGGCTCAGTATCAGGACAGTTTTCGTAACGAAGCATGACCACGGCGGGGGTCGGATGACCCTGCCGTGCGCGCCAGCGAAGGTGTGATCAGCGCTTGCCCATCGACCGACGGGTGCCTGATGGCGCGACGCCCGGACGCTTGTCGTGGTTCGATTTGCCCGAGCCTTTGTAGTGCTGCTGGTCCTTCTTGGCCTGCAACAGCTCGCCCGGTTTGAACGGGAAGCTGAAGGCCGGGATCGCAGGTTTTGTGTCCGCCGCCGCAGCGTTGGCGTCGACCGAAGCGTGCGAATCACGAGCATCAGGAGCGGGCGTGTGTTCGGGGGTGGTCATGAAAGCTCCGGAACGGCAGACGTTCGAGAATACGGGCGGCGCCCGAGGGCCGCGCAGCATACCTGAATCGCCAGCGGATCGCTTCTGCCAACAGACCGGCTGCGCGCGCCTATTTGTAGAACAGATCCACCATCACTTCCGCCGAAAACGGGCCTGCGGTCGGCTTACTGGTTTGCCAGAGCAGCTCGGCGTTGAAGTCAGCGGTCTCCGAGTAATTGCCCTCCAGCAGATCGGTCAGGTGGAAGGGTTCGAGGAACGGCACGGGCGAGCTGTCCCGGGCATGGGTGATGCGAACGCCGATGCTGTCGTTGTTGATGGGCACCAGCACGTCGCCCTTGAGTGTTCCAGACACAGGCGTGATGCGCGCATTGAGGCTGAACGGCGATTCGCAGGTGCGGCTGGTCGCCAGGGCGAAGCGTTGAAAGGTGGCGACTTCTCCCACCCGTACGTTGCGGATGGCCACGTCGCCGAAATCCACGGTCTCGGGCATGACTCGCAACTCAGCATCGCAGGCGACGAAGCGCAGCCCCTCAAGGTTGTTGATGACGTAGCTGAGCGTGCGGTCTCCCCCCGGACTCTGCCCGCTGCCAGCGTCGAGCTGGAACAATCGATAGTCGTGCAGATCACTGGCGACGCCGGAGGGCGGGGTCGGACCGTACTTCTGGATGAACACCGAAAACGCCAGGTTGAACGCGACGCTCGGGCAGGCCGAGCGTGCCTCCGTGCAGGCCGGGGCTTGCTGACGCGTGGGAATACGCCCGCTGGTTTGCACGAAGTCGACGCCGCTCAACGTGAGTCCGGCGCGAATGCCTTGTCCTATCTGCAGGTTGTCAGGGTTCAGATAAATCAATACATCCTCGGGACCACCCGGTTCGTCCCTCGCACATTCGACGGCAAGGTTCAGTCGCTCCGAACGCCAGACCGCGCTGCCATCGGGCAGATTCGCCGGGATGGCGACGGTGCTGCCGAGGTCCGCGCGCACCACCGTCTCGCCGGCGCCCTGGGTCTTGCAGGTCAGCGCCAGTGCGCAGCCGGGCATCAACAGCATCAGCAGCGGCGTCGTCAGCAACGTCAACCACCCTCGGATGATGGTTCTTTTCATGTCAGCATTTCCCTATGGGTGAGTGTGAATCCGGCGTGCGCAGCGGCACCGTGAACGGCTGCCCTCCCTGAAGCGGCGCACAGTAATCGCGCTGTCCCCCGTAATCAGTCATGGCCTTGAAACTCAGGATGAAGGGCACCGGGACTTTTGAGCCGAGGACAGGGAGGGGCAGCGATGCGTCCGAAAAAGGCGCCAGCAACCGGTGGTCTGCGACCTCAATTCCATTGAGGCGCAGGTCCAGCAGCGAAACGTGATACGGCGTCGGGTTGCGCACCGAAAGCCTGTCGCTCGCCGATGGCGCGCGTTGCCAGAGGAGCGTTTGTGCCGCATCCGCCGGGTCGCCGGTCAGCCCCGCTGGCCGATAGAACACGTTGATGCGCTGGCGGATGGCAATGCTCAACTGCTGAACCGCCGGGCTGCGCCGAGGGATTTCCAGCACGAACAGGTGCAGCATCGATTCCCGGTCCTGGGGCATGCCGATGCCTTCATACAGCAGGCGCAGGGTCTGCTTGCCCTTGGCTGGCAGGCGCACCAGGTGCGGGGTCAATGCGAACGGCAGGTCGGCCGCACGCCCACCGCCTGGCTGATCGTCGCCGCGGGGCGCATCGAGCCAGGCCTGAATCAAGGCCTCGGCATCACTGCGGTTGCTGACCTCGATCGTCGCCTCCTTGTCGCGACCGTCGAAGATCAACCGGGTACCTGACAGCGAGACCGCGCCTTGGGCCATGCCGCTGATCACGGCCAGAAATAACCCTGACAGACAGGCGCGTTTCATAGGCATTGCACCTTCAGGCGATCGTAGCTGCGATGGGTTTCCTTGGGCGGCAGCACGAACGATGCACGGCACTGCTGATCGGTCCATTTGACAATGAGTTCGCCGCTGTCCCGCTCGCTCAGCACCAGCGCACGCCCGCTGGGGTCGACGGTTGCCAGCGCCTTGCCCTGCTCGTCTTCAACCGCTGCGCCCATGGGCAAGCGGCTGCCATCGGCCCGCACCAGTTCGAATTGCACACGCCGGCCGATTGCCGTGCGAAAGCTGATCAGGGGTGCCGCGCCGCGTCGGGGCACGACTTGGTCCACGGCATTTTCCAGCTCGACATCGGCGCCCAACTGGCGAGTATCGAGGTTGACCCAATTGGTTCGATAGGGCTGGGCGTAAGGCAGGATGGCATAGCCGTTATCGGCGGTTTCGACGTTGCTGAAATTGCTCAGCCGCGCACCGCTGACGTCTTTTACCTGCACCAGCGCGAAGGTCTCGCCCAGGGGCTGGCCCAAATTCACCCCGCCGCCGTGAGCAACCACCGAACCCGAAGCGCCCAGGCTCAACGCCTGATAATCCCTGCCCTGTCCGTAGCCCGCATCAAAACGCCCGTAGGCCGTGGTGGTGCTGAGCTTGCCGAACCCTGACGACCCCGACTCACTGTCGTGACCCGCCTGTACCGAGTAGAAGCTGTTGCGGTCGTCGAAGAGTTGCCCGTTGAGGCCCGACTGCACACTGGACGCGCCGGAGCTGTCGCGAACGGCATTCCCGAAAACCCGCGACGAACCGGATTCGCTCCCCAGCGGCAGGCTCAATGTCAGCGCGATACGGTTGTCCGATCGATTGTCTCCGCTGCGCTCGAAGGTCTGGTTACGCTCGACCGACAGGCTGTAGCTGAGGCTGCGCCACGCCGAGTTCCACGACAGAAAAAACTGGCGCGTCTTGCTGCCCCGGTCCCAGTAACGTTGCTCGGAACCGGTAAAGCTTAGCGACGCGCCCTGCGCCGGCAGCGATTGGGTCAGGCTGATTTCGAGGCGATCCTTGGCCCGCGCGCTGGTTGATCCGTCACGCGCCTGCAACGCATCCACATGGTCGTCGAACGTCAGGTATTGATTCGTTGAATAGCGATAGCCGGCCACGGCGAGGGTGGTTTGGGTCAGGTCCATCGTGTTGGCGTAGCGCACCCGCAGGCTCTGGCCGCTGAAGCGTTGCTCGCGTTGACGGCTGAGGGACTGGGTCACGTCCAGCGACACCGCGCCGAGCCCGGTGTTAACACCCGCCCCGATGTTGCCGGCCTGGTAATCCTCGGCGATTTGCACGCCGCCCGCTGCCGTTACCCGCTCGGTCAGGCCGTACACCACGGTGCCGGAGGCGAAGCCGGGAGAGAGACCGTCCTCGGTGTTGCTGTCGTATTGGCCGGCGGCGAGGCTGTAACGCAACGCGCCTTTGGGCACCATGATGGGCAGCGATGCGTAGGCCTGGACGAACACGCGCTTGCTGCCGTCGGCTTCGACCACCGTCACTTCCAGATCGCCGTTCGACCCGCTGGGATAGATGTCGGTGATTTCAAACGGGCCCGGCGAGACGTTGCCGCTGTACAGCATGAAACCGTTCTGACGCACTTCCACCAACGCGTTGGTGTCGGCGATGCCACGAATGACCGGCGCGAAAATCCGCTCGCTGTCGGGCAGCATGCCCTCGTCGGACATCACCATGGCGCCAAGGAATCGAACGCTGTCGAAGACTTGCGAATCGGTAAAGGTTTCGCCCAGGGTCAGCTGGCCTTTCATTGCCGTGAGGTCGCGCTGCACGAAGGTCCGGTTGCTGCGAAAGCGGTACGGCTGATCATTGCCATAGGTCAGCGAGGACTCATTGCGCAGTCGCCAGGCACCGAGGTTCACGCCGTTGCGCAGGCTCAGGTAATACTGATCCTGGGCGTGAGAGCGACCCTGGCCACTGCGGGTACGGCGCGCGCCGCTGAAGTTGTAATTGACGAAACCGACCGTCTCGCCCTCGTCCCATAACTCCGGCGGCACGTAGCCGCGAGCGCTGCGCAACATCATGGCCTGGGGAATGCTGATGTTCAGACGCAGGCTCGCCGGATGGTAGTCGACGCGGGCGAATTCGACCCGCGCCGGGAGATCGAAACATTCCGTCGACGAGGCATCGCCGGCGTGCACAGCCTCCGGGTTCATGCCGAACAGGCGGAGCATGTCCAGGGTGAGGCAGGCCTCGACGGTGCCTTTTGCAGGGTTGGGGATGAAGCTGATGTCACGCCGCCCGCTCAGCACACGATTGACGTAGACATCCACCCGATAGGTTCCGGGGACCACGCTGTTACCGTGCAAAAAGGTCGCGAGATCAGCAGGCTGATCGGTGCCCTGGATGAACGAGGTGTTGAATTTCACATCGGTCGCGGCGCTGCTTTGATCAGTCATTGCAGTCGCGGACGAAGCCAGTGCCATGCCTGCCGAGGCAAGAATAATCCTCGCCAGGGGGCTGATCCGGACAGGCAGGTGCGCCAGATGTCTGCGGTCGATGCGGGACGAGCATGCTGCGATCCGTGCATCTCCCTGGGTGTGATCTCGGGGTTCCATTGGCTGGTTTCACTCGTGTTCTCGATTCCGACGCGCTGGCAAATCATGTTTGGCAGGCGCAAGGCGCTGGAGCCGCATGACTGCGACCGAAGAAAGACCTGGGTAAAATCCGGCCCGCGACTGAGTGGCTACTCGGCCCGGGTGATGACGTTGGCGGCCTTGATGGCTTGAGTCGTCTGGCCACCGGACACCTTTGCGGTGTACGGCTCCTGCGCGCCGAAATCGTTGATGCTGATGAACCGCAGGTCCACCGCGTGACCACTGGCCGATTGAGTAAGCGGCAATTGAACGGTCTGCTTTGGCGCCAGCATCCTGCTGTCCGCCTTGAACAGCGTCTTGCCCTGCTGGCGGGCGTCGATCTGAATCATCGAAACGTGATACGACGTCGGATTGCTGACTTCCAGCTGGCTGTCATGCATGCGCCATTTGAGGTTTTTGGCAGCGTCGAGCGGATCGTCACTCAAACCGGCGGGCCGGTAGAAGAGCTTGATGCGCTGACGAATCGCGATCTGCAGCTGATTATCCTTCGCCGATTGCGGGATCTCCTGGACGTTGAGCCAGAACACCGACTCGCGATCCTGAGGCAAACCTTCGCCGGCGTAGATCACCCGAATCATTTGCCGGGCACTGCCCGCCATTCGCGCCAGCGGCGGAGTGACGACAAAAGGCAGATTCTCGGTGTCGTTCTGCGCTTCGAGCCATGACTGGGCGAGGATGTCAGCCGTCCCGCTGTTGTTCACAACGAAACTGACTTCCTTGTCCGTAGCCTGGTAGATGACACGCGTGGTGTTGAGCACGATACCCGCCTGCGCCGGGGCAGCCAGGAGCAGGCCCAGCCATAGGGCCGAGCCGCGAATGAAATCAGGAAACATGGTGAGACCGTCTTGGGCTGTGGGGTGGACACGCCAGGAAGGCGAGCGAGCAACGCCCGCTCGCCCGCTACATCACTGGTAATCCATCACGAACGGCAGGAAGCCGTCGGCATTACCCGGGTTGGTGGCCGCGCCGTTGAGGACGTACACCGCGCCGAAGTTGATCTCGGCGGTCGCGCCATCGGCACCGTCCTTGACCAGTGGCGTGTCGATGGTTTCGTTGCCGCTCAGGTCCATCAACTGATTGGATGCATTGAGCAGACCGATGCCCACACCGTCCGCCGCGCCGGTGGCCCGCAGCAGTTTCTGATCGAGGTTATCCAGACCGCTGCCCTGGCGAGCAACGAAGCGCATGTTCACAGTGTTGTATTGAGAGGCGCCGCCGGTGCAATTGACCAACAGCTGGATGGGCGATGCGGTTTCAAGTTTGTTGTCGGCGAAGAGACCGATGTCGGAAAACGAGACGTTGCCCAGGTCTACGTTGATCTCGCCGGGGTTGTTGCCAGGGGTGGCGCCCGTTCCGGCGCCGATGTCACACGTGATATTGGTCAGGGTACCGGTGAAAACAAGTTTGCCGTTGTTCGCAGCATTCGCGGTCCCGGAAATGCCAAGCCCCATTGCGGCCACGATAGCCAGGGTAAGAGAAAGCTTTTTCATATAACGACGTTCCTTGTGTCGATTCGTGTGTGCCCAAAAGGACGACACGAACTATAAGCAGCGTCTTCAAGGTCGGCTGTCAGGCGATCTACCTCTTTTGGATTGAAAATACAGTTGCGCGTGTGGGACCTTTCAGTAGGAGGTGACGCTTCTGTGTCAGACCCCAGGCAGGCCGCGGCTTGCGGCATTACGTCCTCAGAAAACCTGAGGCGAACGTTTGCACGGTGCCCCGAAAGGCCTGGCCGAAGACGAGCCCCTTTAAAGCGTTCACCCACAAAAAACCCGGCTCGATTGAGCCGGGTTCGTCAGCAGATAGCTTCGGGTGAGCGCGAAAGCGCTTACGGATAAGTCAGCGTGACGATGCCCGCGTGAGCCTCAGACCCGGCTGCGGACAGCGCCTTGTAAGTCACCTGCACGGGCCCGACTCGCTGAGCGCACGCGTCATCACCACGGCTTGCGCCCAAGGTGAGATAAGTGTCGGCTGGCAAGGTATTAAAGGAGCCGGTTGAAGACGGAGCGCTATAAACCTGCGCGTCGCACGTCGCATTGACCACGCTACCGTGAAACATTAGCGCGCCTTGGGCAGCCCAGGCGGCAGGCGCCGTCATGGCACACGCACCGATGACCGCGATCGAGAAAAACAGCGAAACAGCCTTTTGGCTTTTCATCGCACTACTCCGGAGTAGGGACCTGCTGAGCGAAATCAGTCCAGCCCCTGGTGAACCAGCATTCGGAGCTCACGAAGTTTATGTAGGAATTTTCCCCGTCACAGTAGAACTCGTTCATCGAAACTCGTGGCTTCTATCTGGGTATCGCCCTGCGGCGTTGTTTCTTTACCCACGTTCATCGTCTGCCCTTATTCACCTGACAATATTGACAGGCAGCAGTCATTTTGCTGACCGGGTCAAAGGGTTATAAAGAACGCTCTCGGTTACCCGCCCCTCATTCACTGGTTGGCCCTGTCCCTGTATGCAGAAGAAGAACAACGTTGTGATGCTCGCGACCCTGTTGGTCGTGCTCGTGGTGATAGGCGTCTGGGCAATGACACGGCCCGCGGCAAAGAAGGTCAGCGCCCCGGTTGCCGTGCCGGTGCGCGTGATCAACGTCATGCAGGAAGACGTGCCGCGTTACGTCACCGGCATCGGCTCGGTGCTGTCGCTGCAAAGCGTGGTGATTCGTCCTCAGGTAGACGGGATTCTGACCAGGGTGCTGGTGAAGGAAGGGCAGCAGGTCAAGGCGGGTGATCTGCTGGCGACCATCGATGATCGCTCGATCCGCGCCGCACTCGATCAGGCCAAAGCGCTGTTGACCCAGAGCCAGGCGCAGCTGAACGTGGCCAATGTCGACCTCAAGCGCTACAAGCTGCTGACCGTCGACAACAGCATCTCGAAACAGCAGTACGATCAGCAGCAAGCGCTGGTCGACCAACTCAAGGCCACGGCGCTGGGCAATCAGGCGTCGATCAATGCCTCGCAAGTGCAGCTGTCCTACACGCAAATACGCTCGCCGGTGACAGGTCGGGTCGGCATCCGCAACGTCGATGAAGGCAACTTCCTGCGCGTCAGCGATGCGACCGGGCTCTTCTCGGTGACGCAGATCGACCCGGTGTCGGTGGAGTTTTCCCTGCCGCAGCAGATGCTCCCCACGCTGCATGATCTGATTGCCTCCAACACGCCCGCACCGGTCAATGCCTACCTCGGCGAAGGCGCGACTGGCACGCTGCTGGGTCAGGGCAAGTTGCTGTTGATCGACAATCAGGTGGCGGCCAGCACGGGCACCATCCGCGCCAAGGCGATATTCGACAATGCGAACGAGAAGCTGTGGCCAGGGCAGTTGGTGACCGTGCGCATTCAGACCGCCATCGATCGCAATGCCTTGAAGGTTCCGCCACAGGTGGTGCAGCGCGGCATCGACCAGCATTATGTTTATCGGATCAAGGGCGACACGGCCGAGGTGGTGCCGGTCAAGGTGCTGTATCAGGACAGCGACCTGATGCTGATCAGCGGGGTGGAGGCCAATGACGTGCTGGTCAGCGACGGTCAGTCGCGTCTGAAAAACGGTTCGTACATCGAGGTGGTCAAGGGTGATCCTGTGGACACCCTGGCCGACTCCACCGGGGCGGCGAAATGAACAGCCGCGGGTCCATCTCCGCGTGGTGCGTCAACCACCCGATCGCCACGGTTCTGCTGACCTTCGCGCTGGTGCTGCTGGGCTGCATCGCCTTCCCTCGCCTGCCGGTGGCGCCGCTGCCGGAGGCCGAGTTTCCGACGATTCAAGTGGCTGCGCAGTTGCCCGGCGCCAGCCCGGAAACCATGGCATCGTCGGTGGCGACGCCGCTCGAAGTGCAGTTCAGCGCCATTCCCGGCATGACCCAGATGACGTCGAGCAGCGCGCTGGGCTCCACCAACCTGACGCTGCAGTTCACCCTCAACAAAAGCATCGACACCGCCGCGCAGGAAGTGCAGGCGGCCATCAACACGGCGGCCGGCCGCTTGCCCGCAGACCTGCCGACCCTGCCGACCTGGCGCAAGGTCAACCCGGCGGACAGCCCGGTGCTGATCCTCAGCGTCAGCTCGAACCTGATGCCCGCCACCGAACTCAGCGACGTCACCGAATCCCTGCTGGCGCGTCAGTTGAGTCAGATCGATGGCGTCGGACAGGTCAACATCACCGGTCAGCAACGTCCGGCAATTCGCGTGCAGGCGGCGCCTGAAAAACTTGCATCCATCGGGCTGACCCTCGCCGATCTGCGGGAATCCCTGCAGCAGACCAGCCTGAACCTGGCCAAGGGCGCGCTGTACGGCAAAGACAGCATTTCCACCCTCGCCTCCAACGACCAACTGTTTCAGGCGAAGGACTACGAACAACTGATCGTTTCCTACAAAGATGGCGCACCGGTTCATTTACGTGACGTGGCGCGGGTCATCAACGGTTCGGAAAACGCCTACGTGCGGGCCTGGTCCGGGGATCAGCAGGGCGTGAACATCGTGGTGTTCCGCCAGCCCGGCGCGAACATCGTCGAGACGGTCGACCGGGTGCTCGGCCAGTTGCCCAAATTGCAGGAAATGCTCCCGGCGTCGGTGGACGTCTCGGTGCTCAGCGACCGCACCAAAACCATTCGTGCATCGTTGCATGAAGTGGAGATGACGCTGCTGATTGCCATCGCGCTGGTGATCGCGGTCATGGCGCTGTTCCTGCGCCAGCTCTCTGCGACGCTGATCGTGACCGCCGTGCTGGGCGTGTCCCTCGTTGCCAGTTTCGCGCTGATGTACGTGCTCGGCTTCAGCCTGAACAACCTGACGCTGGTGGCCATCGTGGTGGCGGTGGGGTTTGTCGTCGACGATGCGATTGTCGTGGTGGAGAACATCCACCGACACCTGGAAGCCGGCGAAAGCAAGCGCGACGCGGCGATCAAAGGGTCCAGCGAAATCGGCTTCACCGTGGTGTCGATCAGCTTTTCGCTGGTCGCGGCATTCATTCCGCTGCTGTTCATGGGCGGCGTGGTCGGCAGGCTGTTCAAGGAGTTCGCGCTGACCGCGACATCGACCATTCTGATTTCGGTGGTAGTCTCGCTGACCCTGGCGCCTACCTTGGCGGCACTGTTCATGCGCGCACCGAAACACGATCCCCACGCCAAGCCCGGCTTCGGCGAGCGACTGCTCGCGCGGTATGCCCGCGGCGTGCGCTTTGCCCTTGCGCACCAGCGATTGATGCTGGGTATTTTCGGCCTGACGTTGGCGCTTGCGGTGGTCGGCTATGTGCTGATCCCCAAGGGATTTTTCCCGGTTCAGGACACCGGTATGGTGCTGGGCACCAGTGAAGCGGCGGCGGATATTTCCTTCCCGGACATGATCGAGAAACACAAACAGCTGGCGAAAATCATCGCCGCGGATCCGGCGGTCAAGGCGTTTTCCCATTCGGTCGGGGTCAGCGGCAGTAACCAGACGATCGCCAACGGCCGGGTGTGGATCGCCCTCAAGGACCGTGCAGACCGTGACGTTTCCGCCAGCCAGTTCATCGACCGGATCCGGCCGAAACTCGCGCAGATCCCCGGCATCGTCCTGTACCTGCGCGCGGGGCAGGACATCAACCTGAGTTCCGGTCCGAGCCGCGCGCAGTACCAATACGTGCTCAAGAGCAACGACGGCGCGCTGCTGAATGTCTGGACGCAAAAGCTGACCGATAAACTGAAGACCCTGCCGGCCTTCCGCGACCTCTCCAACGACCTGCAACTGGGCGGCAGCGTCACGCACCTCGACATCGACCGCAGCGCCGCCGCGCGCTTCGGCCTCACCACGGCGGACGTCGATCAGGCGCTGTACGACGCCTTTGGTCAGCGCCAGATCAACGAATACCAGACCGACATCAACCAGTACAAAGTCATCCTGGAGCTGGAGCCGCAGCAGCGCGGCAAGGCCGAAAGCCTGAACTATTTTTACCTGCGCTCACCGCTGACCAATGAAATGGTGCCGTTGTCGGCGCTGGCCAAGGTCGGCGCGCCGAAGATGGGACCGTTGTCGATCAGCCATGACGGCATGTTCCCGGCCGCGAACCTGTCGTTCAACCTGTCGGCGGGCGTGGCCTTGGGTGATGCGGTGGTGCTGCTCGATCAGGCGAAGAACGAGATCGGCATGCCCGCCTCGATCATCGGCAACTTCCAGGGCGCGGCCCAGGCGTTCCAGAGTTCGCTGGCCAACCAGCCGTGGTTGATTCTCGCGGCACTGGTGGCGGTGTACATCATTCTGGGCGTGCTGTATGAAAGCTTCGTCCATCCGCTGACGATCATTTCCACCCTGCCCTCCGCCGGTATCGGTGCGCTGTTGCTGCTGTGGCTGATGGGTCAGGACTTTTCGATCATGGGCCTGATCGGGATCGTGCTGCTGATCGGCATCGTCAAGAAGAACGGCATCCTGCTGGTGGACTTCGCGCTGGACGCCCAGCGCAATCGAGGCATGTCTCCGCGTGACGCCATTTATGAAGCCTGTCTGACGCGTTTTCGGCCCATCATCATGACCACGCTGGCGGCATTGCTCGGCGCGCTGCCGTTGATGCTCGGTTACGGTGTCGGTGCGGAGCTGCGTCAGCCCTTGGGCATTGCCGTTGTCGGAGGGTTGCTGGTGAGCCAGGCGCTGACGCTGTTCACCACGCCCGTGATCTACCTGCAACTGGAGCGACTGTTCCACCGCCCGTGTCAGACGCCTGCTTCGACAGCGCCAGGCACGACAGCATCCGGTAAGCCGGCGGTTGCGGAACTGGCCACTGAAAAGTAAGCCGTTGAAACCAAGTACCTAATAAGCAAGCAGTGAAAAAAGTGAGCGTGGACCGATGCGTGTCCTGATTATCGAAGACGAAGAGAAAACCGCCGATTACCTGCACCGGGGCCTGACCGAGCAGGGTTACACCACCGACGTCGCGCGCGAAGGCATCGAAGGCCTGCACATGGCGCTGGAAAGCGACTACGCGGTGATCATTCTCGACGTCATGCTGCCCGGCCTCGATGGCTATGGCGTGCTGCGAGCCCTGCGTGCGCGCAAGCAGACGCCGGTGATAATGCTCACCGCCCGCGAGAACGTCGACGATCGCATTCGCGGCCTGCGCGAAGGGGCTGACGATTATTTGGGCAAGCCGTTTTCGTTTCTGGAGTTGGTGGCTCGCCTGCAGGCTTTGACCCGGCGCAGTGGCGGCCACGAGCCGGTGCAGATCAGCGTCGCTGATTTGTGGATCGACCTGATCAGCCGCAAGGCCACCCGGGCCGGCGCACGTCTGGATCTGACGGCAAAGGAGTTTTCGCTGCTGAGCGTACTGGCTCGGCGTCAGGGGGAAATCCTGTCGAAGACGTCGATTGCCGAGATGGTCTGGGACGTGAATTTCGACAGCGATGCCAACGTCGTCGAAGTCGCGATCAAACGCCTGCGTGCCAAGCTCGACGGGCCGTTCGAGCAAAAACTGCTGCACACCATTCGCGGCATGGGTTACGTGCTGGAGAGCCGTCGTGTCGACTAATTCCATCGCCCTGCGCCTGAGCGGCATGTTCGCCCTCGTGGCGCTGCTGGTGTTTCTGTTGATCGGCTGGGCGCTTTACCTGCAAGTGGACAAGGGCCTCGGGCTGTTGCCGGAAGCCGAAGTCGACGCCCGTTACAGCGTGCTCGAATCGGCCGTCCAGCGTTATGGAACGCCCGAGCACTGGGCCAAAATCAACGCCAAGCTCAGGCTGCTCAGTGAGGAAGACAAACGCCTGCGCTTTTGGGTGGTCAGCGACAACCCGACCTATGAATTCGGCAACCCGGACGCCGAGATCCGCGCCTTCGCCAAGGGCCCGCTGGGCATGCGCGACTTGAACCTGAGGGGCCATGATTACCCGTTCAAAGTGCTGGTCAGTCAGTTCCCGGCGAAAGATCAACGTCCGCCGCTGCGTTTTCTGACAGCGGTGGACACCGAAACCTTCTGGCAGACCCAACATTCCCTGCTCGTCGCGCTGATCAGTCTGGCCGCCGTCGGCATCCTGCTCGCGTCTGCTCTGGGTTACTGGGTCGCGCGCATCGGCTTGAAGCCGCTGACGGAGTTGTCTCTGGAGGCGCGCAAACTGACACCGCCACGACTGAGCGGGCGCCTGAAATTGTCGCATCTGCCGCCTGAACTGGATCAGTTCGTGACCTCGTTCAACTCGACGCTGGATAGGGTCGAGCAGGCCTATTCGCGGCTGGAGTCATTCAACGCCGACGTTGCCCATGAACTGCGCTCTCCCCTGACCAACCTCATCGGTCAGACCCAGGTGGCGCTGACCCGCGGGCGCTCGGCCGAGCATTACTTCGAGGTGCTGCAATCCAACCTCGAAGAGCTCGAACGGCTGCGCTCGATCATCAATGACATGCTGTTTCTGGCCAGCGCCGATCAAGGCAGCAAAGCCACTCAACTGACCCAAGCCTCGCTCGCCGTGGAGGTGGCAAAGACCTTGGACTATCTGGATTTCATTCTGGAAGACGCGCAGGTGCAGGTTGAGGTGCGCGGGGATGCCAACGCGCCCATCGAAACCGCGCACTTGCGCCGGGCGCTGATCAACCTGCTGCACAACGCGGTGCAGCACACCTCGCCTGGGCAGTTGATTCAGGTGGATATTCGCGATGAGGGCGATCACGTCAGCATCGGCGTGACCAATCCCGGCGCGCCGATCGCCGGGGAACATCTGCCCAAACTGTTCGAGCGTTTCTACCGCGTCGATGCCTCGCGCAGCAACAGCGGCGCCAACCACGGGCTTGGACTGGCGATCGTCAAAGCCATCGCCCTGATGCACGGCGGCACCGTGTTCGTGCGCAGCGAGGATGGAGTGAATACGTTCGGGATTAATTTGCCGAGTTGAGGCGGGCATCTGGGTTAGCGTGCGGAAAACCATGCCGCACACAATCCATTGTGGGAGTGAGCTTGCTCACGAAGCGGTGGGTGCATCCGCATCGTCTTCAGCGGCCGGAAGGCAGTCTTCGCGAGCAAGCTCACTCCCACAGGTCCAGCAGCTTCACCGAGCTACCGAGTTCATCCCCTTGATGATCGTTCCCACGCTCTGCTTGGTAGCGCCGCCGGGGATGCTCCGCGTTTGAATAACGCGGAGCATCATGAGCGGCATTCCCACGCGGAGCGTAAGGAACGATCACAGCGCACGATAGCGAGGCCGCATGAATCGCGCCTACCGACTAAGCTCTGCGCTTTTTCAACTCGCGCCTCAAGCGCGTGTTGTCCACGGCAAGCGACACAACTATCAAAGTGCTCAGTAGCTCAAAACCGCTCAGCCCGGCGTAGTGCCAAAACACCCAAGCGGCAAAGGCGACGATCACCGCGACTGTCAGTAGCAAGACTGAGTCTTTCACACTACATGTCCCAAGAATCGATAAGTGGTTTTGCCCGGAGTGGCGGCTTGGTATATGCCTGGATACATGTGTAGGCAATGGACGAGCCAGTCAGTCCTCAGGTTATGTGTTTGGGCGGTGAGAAGCACGTCGGATAAAGTCGCGCCGTTACCAAGCACTCTTCCGGTAGCAACGGCAATGCTTCCAATCACCGCACCCAAATAGAACGCCGCCGAGCATGCTCCGACGATTGCCAGTTGCTCTAATTTGGTACCCGCGCGCAAAAGCTCATTAATGGTCACTTTTTTACCGAATTTCTCGACCTGGCTGAGAAGCGTCGTCGCTGTCGCAACCGCGCTCGTGACAGAGCCAAAAAGCGATTGAGGCGCAGGCAGGCCCATGCTCTCCATGTTTTCTTTGAAGTACTGGTAGAAATCTGACACCGAAGCAATTCCCGCATAACCAATCCAAGGTGGCAGATGCTATGGGACTTGCGGCGGGATGGATGGGCGGTAATGCCACTCTGATGGTAGGAAGTTTCCGAACCCCTAGGAGGATCAGGCCTACATAATTTCGAAGTTCGTTCCCAAGTCCGCCTCCACATTAAAGGAACTCGGAGAGTCATGAGCGGCATGCCCACACGGGGCGTAAGGAACGATCAGCAGGTAAACCGTGAGGAACGATAAATCTGCCGATCACGCCGGACGGCGATCAGCCCTTCTTCACAAACTCCGATTTCAGCTTCATCGCGCCGATGCCGTCGATTTTGCAGTCGATGTCGTGATCGCCGTCCACCAGGCGGATGTTTTTGACTTTGGTGCCGACCTTGACTACCAGCGACGAGCCTTTGACCTTCAGGTCTTTGATGACTGTGACGGTGTCGCCGTCCTGCAGGGTGTTGCCCACAGCGTCCTTGATCACCTTGGTGTCATCGCCCGCTTCGGCGCTGGCGCCGTCAGCCGACCACTCGTGGGCGCATTCCGGGCACACGAGCTGGCTGCCATCTTCGTAGGTGTACTCGGAACTGCATTTTGGGCACGGCGGTAAGCTCACGGCGGATCTCGCATCAGAGGGAATAGGCGCAGGATTATAAGGGTTTTTACGCGGTTGAGGAGCAGGCGCCTGAAAGTGCTGGAAACATCACTCGCTGCTGTAGTCTCAATCGCAAGCGCGGCGAGGTGCCGCGATCAGGGCGAGGCGTCAGTAATGAACGATCCATTTGACCTGCAACGATTTGTCGAAGCGCAAGCGTCGATGCACGAACGCGCACTGGCGGAGCTGAAATCCGGGCGCAAGCAGTCGCACTGGATGTGGTTCGTGTTCCCGCAACTGGCCGGTCTGGGCCACAGCGACATGGCTCGGCGGTACGCGATCAGTGGGCGTGACGAGGCGATTGCCTATTTGCAGCATCCGGTATTGGGCGAACGGTTGGCGCGGTGCTGCGAGGCGTTGCTTGAATGGAAAAACCGCAGCGCCATGCAGATCATGGGCTCGCCGGATGACATGAAGCTGCGATCAAGCATGACGCTGTTCGCAGCGGTGGCGCCGGATACGCCGGTTTTCCAGCAGGTGCTTGAGGCGTTTTTCGACGGCAAGCCGGATGCCGTCACGCTGTCGAAGCTGGGCGGAGGCAGGCTGTAGCCGCCCGCCCCCTCAGGCCAGCGCCGTGTCCATCACCATCATCAAGCAGAATCCGACCAGCAATCCGAAGCTGGCGATTTTGTCGTGACCGTTGCGGCGGGATTCGGGGATGACTTCGTGGGTCACCACCAACAGCATCGCCCCCGCCGCCAACGCCAGTCCTACCGGCAACAGTAACGCAGCCACCTCCACCAGCCAGGCGCAGAGCACGGCGAACACCGGCTCGACCAACCCAGACGCCGCGCCGATCAAAAACGCCTTGAGCCGCGACATGCCGGCAGACGCCAGCACCAGCGCGATGACCAGCCCTTCAGGCACGTCCTGAATGGCAATACCCATTGCCAGGCTGTCGGCGTGAGCCAGACCACCCCCCGCCGACACGCCCACCGCCATCCCTTCGGGAATGTTGTGGGCAATGATGGCGATGACAAACAGCCAGATGTTCGAGGGGATCGTCGGTTTCCCGGCCACCTCCGATAACGGCGACCCTCTGGAAACCAGCGTGTCGACCAGAAACAAACCGGCCGCGCCGAGCAGTATCCCGAAGCTGATCAACGCTCCCGCGCCCCACGGGGTGAAGCCCAGATCATGGGCCGCGCCCAGGCCCGGCACAATCAACGAAAACGCTGTCGCCGCCAGCATGATGCCGGCGCCGAAACCCAACAGGCCGTCGGACACTGCCACCGGCATGCCGCGGATCACCAGCACCGGCACGGCGCCCAGGGCAGTGCCCAACGCGCAGATGGCGCCGCCTTCCAGCGCTCGCAACATTCTCGGCTCAAGTGCAACCCATGAGAGTCCCTGGGCCACCAGCAGAGCGGTGCCCTCGAGGACCAGAATCGAGCCCAATGCCAGCCGCAATAACCGCACGCTGCCGAGAGCCAGTATGTCCGAACGCATAAATCGCCTTATCGGGGTCTGGTAGGGATCAGCCGAGCGCCGCTGCGTAGCGCCGGGCAACTTCATCCCAGTTGACGACGTTGTAGAACGCAGCGATGTATTCCGGACGACGGTTCTGGTAGCGCAGGTAATAGGCGTGCTCCCAGACGTCCAGCCCGAGGATCGGCGTGTTGCCGTTCATGAGCGGGCTGTCCTGATTGCCGCTGCTTTCCACGATGAGTTTTTTGTCCGGCGTGACGCTCAGCCAGGCCCAGCCGCTGCCGAAGCGCGTCAACGCTGCTTTGGTGAAAGCGTCCTTGAACGCCTCGAATCCGCCCACTTGCTCGTCAATCGCCTTCGCCAGCGCACCGCTTGGCACGCCGCCACCTTGGGGGCTCATCACCTCCCAGAATAGCGAATGGTTGGCATGCCCGCCGCCCTGATTGATCACCGCCGGGCGCAGTTTTTCCGGAAGCTCGGCCACGCTGGCAACCAGCTTCTCGATCGGCCACTCCGCGTATTCGGTGCCCTCGACGGCTGCGTTGAGGTTGTTGATGTAGGTCTGGTGGTGCTTGCTGTAGTGAATTTCCATGGTCTGCGCGTCGATGTGGGGTTCGAGCGCATCGTAGGCGTAGGGCAAGGCAGGCAAGGTAAAGGGCATGTCAGTGGACTCCATACGAGAGGGTGCCGGCGCGAGCGGCGTGGTGCTGAAGCGCCGAGCGGGAATGTTCGCCGCGGCTGTTGAGCAGGCGTTGGGTGCGTGGGTACTCGCCGTATTGGCCGACGAAACCCAAGAGTTCGCTGTAGGTTTTATTACTGTGCCGCAGCGCTGCCTGTCGCAGGGCGGGCGTAATTTGCGGGTCCTGAATCACATTCAGCATCCGCTGATGCACGGCGCAGAGGTATTCGGCGCTCTCCTCGGGCTGACCCAGACTCAGGTGCAGATCCGCCAGGTTGTGATGAGAAATCACGAACGCCGCAACGGCCTCATCGGCGACGCTCCAACGGTCGAAGAGCACCTGCGCCAGCGCGAGGGCTTGCAGGTACAGCTCGCGCGCATCGATCAAGTCGCCTCGGTTAAAGCAACTGTTACCGCTCAGGATGGTACGTTTCCATTGCTCCATGGCGCAGGTCCTCACGAGTGGCGCCGGCGATCAAAAGCCGTCGGCAGGGCGTTTTGCGGATTCGATGGCGCGGGGTCGGTCAGAGGAATCGACGGCAGCAGTGCGCAGGTCGCCAGACGCTGAGCGAAGGCCTGAACCCGTTGCTGTTGCGCAGCGGATTTGGCGAGGGCCTGCATGTCACGCAGCGGACGCCATGCCTGGTCCAGGCACAGACAACGCCAATGCCAGGGCAGCGCGGTATCGCTGGCGGTGTCGACCAGCAGGCGAAAGGTGCATTCACAGATGAGGGATTTGGGCGTGGCGGTGAAGCGCGCCAAATAGCGGCCTTCCGCAAGGTAGTGTTCGATGAGCCGCGGCTCGTCCGGATCCAGCGCGCAGCGAATCCGCAGACTCAATGCGCGCCAGTGTTCCAGGTACGGCGACTCGTGCAGAACAGTGCCCATGACCGAGGCCCACTTAACGAATGAGATTCATTATTAAATGAGTTTAAGAATCAACACAACCCCGGCGATGTATTGAGTCTGCTGCAGTGTCTGAAAGCGCCCATAAAAAAGGCCCGCACCGAAATCGGGGCAGGCCTTGGGGGTGACGCGCTAACGCAGAGCGGAATCAGCTACCCGCCACCATCATCTTCTCGATCAGCACAGAACCGGTGCGGATGTTGCTGCGCAGCTCCAGATCACTGCCCACGGCAACGATTTGCTTGAACATGTCGCGCATGTTGCCGGCGATGGTCACTTCCTGAACCGGGAACTGGATCTCGCCATTCTCGACCCAGAAACCCGCAGCACCACGGGAATAATCGCCGGTGACCATGTTCAGGCCGCTGCCCATCAACTCGGTGACCAGCAGCCCGCGCCCCATGCGGCGGATCAGCGCCGCCTGGTCTTCGGTGCCGTGGCTGACGAACAGGTTATGCACGCCGCCCGCGTTCGCGGTGCTCGGCAGGCCCAGTTTGCGGCCCGAATAGGTGCTGAGGATGTAGGACACCAGATCGCCATTTTCGACGAACGGCTTGGCGTAGGTCGCCAGGCCGTCGCCGTCGAACGCGGAACTGCCCATGGCGCCAACCAGATGCGGACGCTCGTCGATGGTCATCCACTCGGGGAACAGGCGCTGACCGATCGCGCCTTCGAGGAATGAAGACTTGCGGTACAGATTGCCGCCAGAGATCGCGCCCAGCAAACTGCCGAACAGACCGCCCGCCAGCTCGGCGGAGAACAGCACAGGCACTTCGCAGGTCGGCACCGGCCGCGCGCCCAGCCGGCTTGCGGCACGCTCGGCGGCTTTCTGGCCGATCAGCCGGGCGTCCATCAACAGCTCGCCACGGCGATTGACGTCATACCAGTAGTCGCGCTGCATCTGCCCTTCGCCTTCGGCGATCATCACGCAGCTCAGGCTGTGGCGGGTCGACGCGTAGCCGCCGATGAAGCCGTGGCTGTTGCCATAAACGCGGCAGCCCTGATGCACGTTCAGCGTGGTGCCGTCGGCGTTCTTGATCCGGCTGTCGGCGTCGAAGGCGGCCGCTTCACAGACCAGCGCACGTTCGATGGCCTGCTCGGGGGTGATGTCCCACGGGTGATAAAGGTCGAAATTCGGCTGGTCTTTGGCCATCAACGCAGCGTCGGCGAGCCCCGAGGCCTCGTCTTCCGACGTGTGCTTGGCGATGGCCAGCGCGGCGGCAACGGTCTCGCGAATGGCGTCGGGGCCGCTCGCGGAAGTGCTGGCTGAACCCTTGCGGTGGCCTACGTACAAGGTGATGCCGAAACCTTGATCGCGGTTGAATTCGACTGTCTCGACTTCGCGCTGGCGAACCGTGGTGGACAGGCCCTGCTCCAGCGACACGGCGACTTCGCACGCGGTCGCGCCCTGACGTTTGGCTTCAGCGACGATCTGCTCGACCTGCTGTTGCAATGCCGGCAAAGCCTGCGGGCCGACGCTTTCTGATGCACTCATGACGTTCTCCATCAAATTCTGATTTCAGCAGCCGGGCCGGACAACCGGGCCCTGACTGGTTATCATGGCGGCGTTTATTTGCGGACGGCCCCCATGGTTGATTCTTACGACGACTCCTTCGACGGAGAGAAAAGCAAAACCCAGGTCAAACGAGAGCTTCACGCTCTGGTGGAGCTGGGCGAACGCTTGACGACATTCAAGCCCGATGTGCTGGCCAAGCTGCCTCTGACCGACCCTCTGCGTCGGGCACTGGCCGATGCTCCCAAGCACACCGCGCACATTGCGCGCAAACGCCACATTCAATTCATCGGCAAGCTGATGCGCGATCAGGATCTGGATGAAATCCTGGTGCTGCTCGATCAGCTTGACGCCTCTACGCGCCAGTACAACGAGCGCTTTCACAATCTGGAACGCTGGCGTGATCGCCTGGTGACCGGTACCGACGACGTGCTTGAGCAGTTCGTCAGTGAGTACCCGGACGCCGACCGTCAGCAACTGCGCTCGCTGATCCGTCAGGCTCAGCATGAAGCTGCGCAGAACAAGGCCCCTACCGCGACCCGCAAAATTTTCAAATACATCCGCGAGCTAGACGAAAGCAAACGCGGACTGCGCTAAAAATGGCTGCGCCGTTTGAATCACTCAACCGGCGCAAGCCCCTCGATTATCAAGCCCCGCCTGTGCCGCCAACGGTGATCGCATCGATCTTCAGCGTTGGCTGACCGACGCCTACCGGAACCGATTGACCGTCCTTGCCGCAGGTGCCGACGCCGCTGTCCAGGGACAGATCGTTGCCGACCATCGACACACGGCTCATGCATTCCGGGCCGTTGCCAATCAGCGTCGCGCCTTTGACCGGCGCGGTGATTTTGCCGTCTTCGATCAGATAGGCCTCGCTGGTGGAGAACACGAACTTGCCGCTGGTGATATCCACCTGCCCGCCGCCGAGGTTGGCGCAGTAGATGCCGCGCTTGACCGAGGCGATGATTTCCGCCGGATCGCTCTGGCCGCCGAGCATGTAGGTGTTGGTCATGCGCGGCATCGGCAGGTGTGCGTAGGACTCGCGACGGCCGTTGCCGGTGCGCGCGACGCCCATCAACCGTGCGTTGAGCTTGTCCTGCATGTAGCCCTTGAGCACGCCATTTTCGATCAGCGTGGTGCACTCGGTCGGGGTGCCCTCGTCATCGACGGTCAGGGAGCCGCGGCGATCGGCCAGGGTGCCGTCATCGACGATGGTGCAGAGTTTCGACGCAACCATTTCGCCCATGCGGCCGCTGTAGGCCGAGCTGCCCTTGCGGTTGAAGTCGCCCTCAAGGCCGTGGCCGACGGCTTCGTGCAGCAATACGCCGGACCAGCCGGAGCCCAATACGACCGGCAAGGTGCCAGCCGGCGCCGGAATGGCTTCCAGATTGACCAGCGCCTGACGCAACGCTTCACGGGCATAGCCCATCGCACGGTCGTCGCTGAGGAAATAACGGTAATCGGTGCGTCCGCCGCCGCCGTGTCCGCCGCGCTCACGACGGCCGTTCTGCTCGACGATCACGCTGACGTTGAAACGCACCAGCGGACGTACGTCGGCGGCAAGACCGCCGTCAGTGGACGCCACAAGAATACGTTCCCAGACACCGGCCATGCTCACGGTGACTTGCTGAATACGCGGGTCCAGCGCACGGGTGGCGGCGTCGACGCGCTTGAGCAGTTCGACCTTCTCGGCGCGGGTCATGACTTCCAGAGGGTTGTCCGGCGCGTACAGCTGGGCGACGTCCTGGGTGGTGAACGCCTGAACACGGCCGTTCTGGCCCGCGCGGGAAATCGAGCGAGCGGCCCGGGCCGCCTGGGTCAGGGCTTCATGAGTAATGGCGTTGCTGTAGGCGAAGCCGGTTTTCTCGCCTGACTGCGCGCGTACGCCGACGCCCTGGTCCAGGTTGAAGCTGCCTTCTTTGACGATGCCGTCTTCCAGTGCCCAGGACTCGGAAATCTGCCCTTGAAAATACAGGTCGGCGGCGTCGATGCCTGGACCGGCCAGCTCGCCGAGCACCGATTGCAGGTTGTCTAAGCTCAGGCCGCCTGGTGCCAGAAGGTGTTCGCTGACAGAGGACAAGTGGCTCATATTCACTCCGGGGTATTGGCAGGTCGCACGGCGGCCTGCGAAAAAAATCGCCGGTGATTCGCTACCGGCATGCGCGCCCGTATGGACGCTTGTTCGACGCTGTCTCGTTCGGCCAGCAGCACGGCTTCACCCTGTGCCTGCTCGGCCAGCACGCGGCCCCATGGATCTATGATCGCCGCGTGCCCAAATGTTTCTCTCGGCCCCGGATGAATGCCGCCTTGGGCCGCCGCCAGCACATAGCACTGGGTTTCGATGGCCCGGGCGCGCAGCAGAATGTCCCAGTGCGCCGCGCCGGTCACGGCGGTAAAGGCCGATGGCGCGGTGATCAATTCAGCCCCGGCTTCCCGTAGAGCGGTGTACAGCTCCGGGAAACGCAGGTCGTAACACACCGAAAGCCCCAGCCGCCCGACCGGGGTGTCGGCCACCACCACGTTGTTGCCATGGGCGTAATCGTCGGATTCCCGGTAACGCCCTCGCGCATCGGCAACGTCGACATCGAACAAGTGCAGCTTGTCGTAACGCACGACTTGCCGGCCCTGATCGTCAATCAGCAACGAACACGCCGTGACCTTGCCATCCGGCTGACCTTCGGGCGGCAGCGGCAATGTCCCGGCCACTATCCATAAGGTGAGGTCGCGGGCGGCAAGTTTCAACCATGGCAGGATCGGACCTTCGCCAAGGGCCTCGGCGCGGCCGATGGCAGCGATATCACGACGGCCCATGGCAGCGAAGTTTTCCGGAAGCACCGCCAGTTTGGCGCCCGACGCAGCGGCCTGTTCCAGCAGCCGGCGCGCCTGAGCCAGATTGCCGAGCACATCGCTCTGGCTGACCATCTGAATGACTGCGAAGGACATACACGCTCCCCGATCGATAGAACTGCACTCTACTCCAGGCGCCGACGATTGGGCTCGTCCGAAAGCCCCAATTCGACAGCCAACCTTAGTGGGACCGGCTTTAGCCGGGAAGGCGTCAGGTGTTACACCGCAGAGTTTGGCCAACGGAGACAGATTAATTTACGGTGAAGCGCTGTAAATAAATCAGTCCCCTCTCCCCTGTTCCCGGCTGAAGCCAGTCCTACAAAAGCACGCGGTCCTCACTGACACCGCATTTACCCAGTGGGACCGGCTTTAGCCGGGAAGGCGTCGGGTGTTACACCGCAGAGTTTGGCCAACGGAGACAGATTAATTTACGGTGAAGCGCTGTAAATAAATCAGTCCCCTCTCCCCTCGGTCTGACACCGCATTTACCCAGTGGGACCGGCTTTAGCCGGGAAGGCGTCGGGCGTCACGCTGCACAGGTCTGCGTCGTGCCAAGGCAGTGATTACTGCGGTTTCTCGAACGGCTTGTCGAAGGTGATCTTCGGCTCTTTCCAGGGACCTTCGACCTTGTACTGCACGCTGGCGAAGCGCGATACGCGATCGCCCAGCAGCTTGTCGACGAGGAATAACGCGCCGCCAATCGCCGGTGCGCCCACGATCAACGCGGCAATCGGCAAGTTATTGGTCACCGGCAGGGTCACCAGCAGCTTGGCGTTGACGCGGTCGCGGACCATGTCCAGCGTGCCGTCGAGTTCCAGATTGGTGTACGGGCCGGTCATGGTGATCGGGTCGCGGGTGACGTATACGCCATCGCTCGCCACCAGGAGCCCTTTGACCTTGTCGTAACTCAGGCCCTTGCCCAGCAGGTCGGAGAAGTCCAGACGCAGACGCCGGCCAATGGAATTGAAGTTGAGCAGGCCGAACACCCGCAACGCCTGCGCACCGCCCTCGACCTCAACGAACTGGCCGTTCTTGAGCGTCGCATCCAGGCTGCCCGAATAACGCTTCAACCCGACCCAGGCGGGCGAGCCCGGCCAGCGACCGTCAGCGTTCAGCTCGAACTCCTGACTGGTGACCGTAGGCGCGAAACCCCAAGCCTTGAGCACATCCGCGAGATTCTTGCCGCTCACCTGGCCCTTGAACCAACTGCTGGTCGTCCCCGGTGTACCTTCCCAACCGCCATTACCCAGCAGCGCAATGCCTTTGAGGCCCAGATTCATGTCGGACATCTGGATACCGTTCGGCGTCGGGCGGATCTTGAGCGACCACGCCCCCATCAATTGATCGCCCTGAAACAGCTGAGTGATCTTGATGTTCAGCGCGGGAATATTGCGCGGGTCCACGTCCGCCAACGGGTCCGGCGCGTTTTCAACGACTGCCGCGTTGGGGTCCGGTGCAGGCAAGCGTACATACAGCAGACTGATGTCGATCGGCGCGGCTTTGCTGTCCGGCAACGTCGCAGTGCCTTTCACCTTCGAGCTATCCAGCGACAGCGCCCATGCGGCACTGCTGCGCTGGAGCTGAACGCCCACTTGCTCCAGCGTCGTGCCCATCGCGGTCAGCTTGCCGATCTGCAAATCGACGCTGTTGAGTAATTGCTTGGCGCTGCCCCCCGGGTCATTGCCGGCATACCGCTCAGCCATGGCTTGCCAGGGCGCGATGTCCAGTTCCGACAACGAACCGCGAACGCGCAATCCCTTGGCGTCCGGCACGATCGCCCCGCCTTCGCCGAGGAAGAGTTCGCCACGGCCGTCGCCGAATTTGCCCGGCGGCGACGCAAACGCGAGATTGGCGATATTGCCGTAGCCGACGTCGATGCGCCGCTCCGGGCCTTGCAGGTTCATGCGCAAATCGGTGTCGCGCGCATCATCTGCGGTTTTGCCGAAGGGCGGCGGCAAATCGACCGCCAACCCTTTCAGATTCGAGTTGATCTGCAGCTGACTGGCGTTGCCGCTCAATGTCAGTTGCAACTGGTAGGGCAGATCGCCTGAGATCGGCAACGGCTGCGTCACGCCCAGCCAATCGGTCAGGCGCTTGCTGGCGATCTGGCTGCTGGCGGTAATACGGGTCACCGGTGCTCCCGGTTTGCCTTCGGCGAAAATCTCGGCGTTCACCGGCTTGTCGAAGGCGACGGCCTTGATGTTCTTGCCGCTCAGGCCCTTGGTGTAGTCGAAACGGAAATCGCCGCGCAGTTGCGTCAGCTCCAGCACCGGATCGGCGAGCTTGAGACGCGAATTGTCGGTACTGAAATCGACGACGACTTTGGGCTCTTGGCCCTTCACCAGCGGTATATCCAGGTTGATATGCCCCTGCAGCGGCCCTTCTGCCTGCCAGCCCGCAAAGGTCTGCCCGGTGCCGATTGGCGCTTCCTGGAGAATCTTCATGCCGTCCTGGAGGCTGCCTTTCAGATCCCCGTCCACCAGCAGATGGCTGGACTGGCCCGCCGGAACATGCGGAATGTCCACCGCGACATTGCTGACCTGGGTGTTCAGCAACTGCCCCTTGTTGGCCCGAATGCGCACGCCACTGTTTTCGACGAAGACGTCACCGTCAACATTGTTCAGCTGCGGCCATCCCGGCTGGAACGCCAGGCTCGCGTTGCGCACCTTGAAAAACAGGCTGATAACCCGCGCCACGTCAGGCGCATCTTTGCTGATCGAGCCCTGATACTGGAAGAAACCCTGATCGACGTTGCCACCCAGAATCGCGGTGCGCAGCCACTGATCAAGGGACGGGCTGAGCACGGCAGGCAGGTATTTGGAGGTGTAGCGCCCGTCGCCGTCGATCAGCCCGACGCGCAGGTCCATGTAGTCTTCCTGGCTGTGATCGAAGTGCAGGCGAATCAGGAAGTCGCTGGCAATATTGCCCTCCTCCCCCTGAACCTTGATGTACGGCGCAATCAGCGTGAAGCCCTGATCGTCCAGCGACCAGGTCAGCTTTGCATTGGCGTGACGGTACTTCCATTCGTTACGGAAAATCGGGTCTAGGTGCAGCATGAAATCATCGGTGTCGAGGCGCAGTTCGCCCTGACCCAGATCACCGCTGATCGCGCCGCTGACGTTCCCCGCCGCCGGCGCGCCGTGGTAGGCGTCGAAACCGACCTTGTCCAGATTGGCGGCGAAGCTCACTCGTTTTGGCGGCTCGGCCTGCGGTCGGTAATCAACCAGCACGTTGCGCAGGCCCCCGGTGACTTTCAGGCGGTCGACCGCCACCATCACCTTGTCAGGCAACGGCGCCAGTGAGTCGAGCAGCGGCGTGATCGGCGTCAGATCAAGCCGGTCGGCCTGCACGTGCCACAGCTCTTCGGCATCGGCCGTCGCAGCAGTCTGCTGCAGATCAACGCGGCTTTCCCAGCGCTTGCTGTTCAGGTCCATCGCCAGCGAGTCGAGCGTCGCGCTGAAGCCTTTTTCGTCGCGCACAAACCAGGCGTTAAGGGCCAGATTGTCAATGCGTGCAGGCTTGCGGTCGGCGTACGAGCCTTTGAACTGCGGCGCATTCAAGCGGGCGACGGCGCTTTGCAGATTGCCCTTGCCCCAGTTCAGCCACAACTCGCCGCCGGCCTTGAGCTTCTGAATTTTCCAGTCGCGGGTCAGGCTCTTCGGCAACCACTGCGACCACTCGCTTTGCGGCAAGCTCAGGTAGGCCTGGGCCTCGCCGTCGCGCCATTCATGGGCGCGCACCGTGGAGCGCACGTTCAACGACAATGGCTGGCCGTCGGGCAGGTTCAGGCGCGCGTCGAGGCGCTGATGCAGACTGCCGGTCTTCAGCGTCAGGCTCACATAGGTCAGCGTCAGGGGCGAATGATCATAGGGCTGCAAGGTGATCTGGCTGTCGAATAGCGACAGGTGCGAGACCATCTGCATCTGATTGAGGATTTGCTCGGGATCGGTCACCTGATCGGGCTGTACGGGCAGGCCCTGCAGTGCCCAGTGGCCGTTCTGGTCTTCTTTCAGACCAATCTGCAGGCCGTCCAGCTCAAGGCGTTCGAGACGCACTTCGCGGGTACGCAGGCTGGCGAGCAGGTCGGGCATGGCGCGCACGTGATCGAGCCGAACGGCGTTGCCGCCCTCGCCGATCATCACATCACGCGCAACAAAGATGGGGGCGAAGCCGCTCCAGCTGCCTTCCAGCCGACCGATGCTCACCGGCATGCCCAGCGCCGCCTGCGCCTTGGCTTCCACGTCGGCGCGGTATTCGGCCACCATCGGCACCAACTGACGGCCGACGCTCACGTACAGCGCGACCAGCACCACGAAAAGGGCGCACAGACTCAGCCCCCAACGGGTCAGCACAGCCAGAAACCGCGTCA
Organism: Pseudomonas sp. W2Oct36; assembly: GCF_041060465.1. Classification (NCBI taxonomy): domain Bacteria; kingdom Pseudomonadati; phylum Pseudomonadota; class Gammaproteobacteria; order Pseudomonadales; family Pseudomonadaceae; genus Pseudomonas; species Pseudomonas sp. W2Oct36. The sequence goes on along the minus strand of NZ_JAUERW010000006.1, from coordinate 98,138 downwards.
GACGTTCCATGTCGCTGCGCCTCCGCAAAAACCGCCTGCACATGGCGTCAGGCCCAATGGTGCAGGTGCGGGTACGTCCAGGTTGTGCTCAATCGCCACGCGTTGTTCTCTTTGGACGGCATCCGTTCCGTCTGCCTCAAGGGCACTGTTTTCTGTTTTCAACTGCACCGCCACTGGGCAGCGCGGCGCATCACGCACTTTCAGAGCAGCACGACGTCATATTGTTCCTGGGAGTACATGGTCTCGACCTGGAAGCGAATGGTCCTGCCAATGAACACTTCCAGCTCGGCCACGTTGCCGGATTCTTCGTCGAGCAGCCGGTCGACCACTTTCTGATTGGCCAGCACGCGGTAGCCCACCGCCTGATAAGCCCGGGCTTCGCGCAAAATCTCGCGGAATATCTCGTAGCAGATGGTTTCCGGAGTCTTCAGCTTGCCACGGCCCTGGCAACTGCTGCACGGCTCGCAGAGCACTTGCTCCAGGCTTTCCCGGGTGCGCTTGCGGGTCATCTGCACCAGCCCCAGCTCGGTGATGCCGATGATGTTGGTTTTGGCGTGATCGCGCTCGAGCTGTTTTTCCAGGGTCCGCAGCACCTGGCGCTGATGCTCGGCGTCTTCCATGTCGATGAAATCAATGATGATGATGCCGCCGATGTTGCGCAGCCGCAGCTGTCGGGCAATGGCGGTCGCCGCTTCAAGATTGGTCTTGAAGATGGTCTCTTCGAGGTTGCGATGACCGACAAACGCACCGGTGTTCACGTCGATGGTGGTCATGGCTTCGGCGGGATCGATGACCAGATAGCCGCCGGACTTGAGCGGCACCTTGCGGTCCAGCGCCCGCTGAATTTCATCCTCGACGCCATACAGGTCGAAAATCGGCCGCTCGCCGGGGTAATGCTCAAGGCGATCGGCAATTTCCGGCATCAGCTCAGCGACAAACTGGGTGGTCTTCTGGAAGGTCTCGCGGGAGTCGATGCGAATCTTCTCGGTGCGCGGGCTGACCAGGTCGCGCAACGTGCGCAGCGCCAGGCCCAGGTCTTCGTAGATCACGCTGGCCGGGCTGATGGTTTTGATCTGCTCGCCAATCTGGTCCCACAGCCTGCGCAGGTAGCGGATGTCCATCATGATCTCGTCGGCGCCCGCACCTTCGGCCGCCGTGCGCAGGATGAAACCGCCCTTCTCCTTGATCCCTTCCTTGGCGACGCAATCGCTGACCACTTGTTTCAGGCGCTCGCGCTCGGCTTCGTCCTCGATTTTCAGGGAAATGCCGACGTGGGCGGTGCGCGGCATGTACACGAGGTAGCGCGACGGGATCGACAGTTGCGTCGTCAACCGCGCGCCTTTGCTGCCGATCGGGTCCTTGGTGACCTGAACCACCAGGCTCTGTCCGTCGTGGACCAGCGAACTGATGGTCTCCACGGCCGGGCCTTCGCGCATGGAGATTTCAGATGCGTGAATGAACGCCGCGCGGTCCAGCCCGATGTCGATGAACGCCGCCTGCATGCCAGGCAGCACGCGCACGACTTTGCCCTTGTAGATATTGCCCACGATCCCGCGACGCTGGGTGCGTTCGACGTGCACCTCTTGCAACACCCCGTTCTCAACGACGGCCACGCGCGATTCCATCGGCGTGATGTTGATCAGAATCTCTTCACTCATGACTTGTCACCTTCCGGGCGTTGCCAACAGGGTATGCCGAAACGCTGGAGGATTTCTGCGGTTTCGCACAAGGGCAAGCCGACCACGGCGGAATAACTGCCACTGAGGTTTTCCACGAACACCGCGCCCAGCCCCTGGATACCGTAGCCGCCGGCCTTGTCGCAGGGCTCGCCGCTGGCCCAGTAGCGGCGGGCCTCGTCTTCCGGGATCGCGCGGAAGCGGACACGGCTGGTAACGGTTCGGGTTTCGCAGCGTTCTTCGTGCACCACGGCAATGGCGGTCAGGACTTCGTGTTCCCGGTTCGACAGTGCGGCAAGCATCGCCAGCGCCTCGGCTTCGTCCGCCGGTTTGCCCAGGATGCGGCCGTCGAGGACCACGGCGGTGTCGGCGCCCAGTACGCAGGCGGTCGGGTAGGCGGGATCGTTGGCGAGCTGCAGCAGTCCGGCGTCCGCCTTGCCACGGGCCAGCCGCAGGACGTACGCGGCAGGGGTTTCGTCGGCCAGAGGGGTTTCGTCGATGTCGGCGCTGAGGGTCGTGAACGGCACGCCGATCTGGGTGAGCAGCTCACGACGGCGCGGGGAGCCGGAGGCAAGAAGAAGGTGGGGCATGGGACGTCTCCGTGTCGTTGATCACAAGCGTAGCCTTGGTGCACACCGCTGAAGGGAGGGTGCTCGCGCCGGCCTCTTCCCTTGTAGGACCGGCTTCAGCCGGGAAAGCGCCGGGTGTAACGCCGCAACATTCATCTGCCGGGGACAGATTAATTTACGGTGAAGCGCTTTAAATAAATCAGTCCCCTTTCCGTTCCCCCTTTCCGTTCCTTCATCCTGTAGGACCGGCTTTAGCCGGGAAAGCGCCGGGGTCACACCGCAGAACTGATGGCGCCAATACCGGCCTCTTCCCGGCTGAAGCCGGTCCTACTGATACACCGCGTTCAAACTGTAGGACCGGCTTTAGCCGGGAAAGCGTCGGGTGTCACGCCGCAGAATTCGGGTGCTCACACTGGCCTCTTCCCGGGTGAAGCCGGTCCTACAAAAACTGGCAGATGCCGTTCCCAATTACTTAGTTGATCTTCAAACGCAAACGCAGTCCCCGCAGTCCGTAGCTGACCCATGGCCAGAGCAATGCGCTGACCAGTGCCGGCAAGACCAGCGCCAGGGTCGGCTGACGGTTGCCGGTCAGGGCGCTGAGCCACAGCTGCACCAGCTGCGCGAGGCCGAAAATCACCAGGATCACCAGGCACTGCTGCCACATCGGGAACATGCGCAAGCGCTGCTGCAGCGACAGCACGAGAAAGGTAATCAACGTGAGGATCAACGCGTTCTGCCCCAGCAACGTGCCGTACAGCACATCCTCGGCCAGCCCCAGCATCCACGCCGTGACCATGCCGATCTTGTGCGGCAACGCCAATGCCCAGAAGGCCAGCAGCAAGGCCAGCCACAGCGGGCGAAATATTTCCATGAACTGCGGTAGCGGCGAAACGCTGAGCAGCAGGCCGATGGCGAAGGTCAGCCAGACCACCCAGCCGTTTCGTGCGGGAGCGTGACGCGCCATTATTCTTCCCTCTCGCGTGGAGCGGCCGGGGTCGCAGCAGGCGTCGCCGGTCGGGTGGCGGCAGGTTTCGCCGCAGGTTTGGCGGGCGGCTTGCTGGTCGCGGGCTTGGCAGGCGTGGTCGCCGCCGGTGCAGTGGTCGCCGGAGCAGACGCGCTGTTGGCGTTGGCCGGCGTCGAAGAAGCACTGTGTCCGGCAGGCTTGGGCACGGTGGCCGGAACGACCGCCTTGTTCGGCGTGGCAGCAGGGGCGGCACCCGGCACAGTGGCCGAGGGCACCGCCGCCGGGTCGGCCGTCTGACGATCAAGGGATTCCTGCTGCTGCGCGGCGTCGGCAGCGCGCTCTTCAGGGGAACGGCCGTCCGAGAACACCAGCAACAGATAACGGCTGCGATTCAGTGCGGCGGTGGGCACCGCCCGGACAATGGCGAAAGGCTGGCCGGAGTCGTGGATCACCTCTTTGACCGTCGCCACCGGATAACCCGCCGGGAAGCGCTGACCCAGGCCGGAACTCACCAGCAGGTCGCCTTCCTTGATGTCGGCGGTGTCCGCCACGTGGCGCAGCTCAAGACGTTCAGGATTGCCGGTGCCGCTGGCAATCGCGCGCAGGCCGTTACGGTTCACCTGCACCGGGATGCTGTGGGTGGTATCGGTCAGCAGCAGTACACGGGACGTGTAGGGCATCAACTCGACCACCTGCCCCATCAGGCCGCGCGCATCGAGCACTGGCTGGCCGAGGACTACGCCGTCGCGCTCACCCTTGTTGATGATGATCCGGTGGGTGAACGGGTTGGGGTCCATGCCGATCAGCTCGGCGACTTCGACTTTCTCGTTGACCAGCGCCGACGAGTTCAGCAACTCGCGCAGGCGCACGTTCTGCTCGGTCAGCGCCGCCAGCTTTTGCAGGCGGCCTTGGAGCAGCAGGTTCTCGGTCTTGAGTTTTTCGTTTTCGGCGGCGAGCTCGGTGCGGCTGCCAAACTGGCTGGCAACGCCCTGGTACAGACGCTCGGGCAGATCGGCAATCCAGTAAGACTGCATCAGCACCAGTGACATCTGACTGCGGACAGGTTTGAGCAGGGTGAAACGCGCGTCCACGACCATGATGGCCACAGACAGCACGACCAGCACCAGTAGACGGACGCCCAGAGACGGACCCTTGGAAAAAAGCGGTTTAATGGGCCGCTCCTTCCAGAGATGCGCGCAGAGGTGCGTGAGTGTGGCTGTGCTTATTCATGCGACATGAAACCGGCCTGATGCGGGTTGATGGAAATGCAGGGCGTCAGACTTGCAACATCGCTGCGCGACGTCAACAGGTCGGACACGAACAGGCAGCACGGTGAGGTGCTGCCCGTTAAGCGCAACATGCTGCGTACCGGCGACTTATTCGCTGGAGAGCAGGTCCATGGTGTGCTTGTCCATCATTTCCAGCGCACGACCACCGCCACGCGCAACGCAGGTCAGCGGGTCTTCGGCCACGATCACCGGCAGACCGGTTTCCTGGGCCAGCAGCTTGTCGAGGTCACGCAGCAACGCGCCACCACCGGTCAGCACCAGACCGCGCTCGGCGATGTCCGAAGCCAGCTCTGGCGGAGACTGTTCCAGAGCGCTCTTCACGGCCTGAACGATGGTTGCCAGGGATTCCTGCAACGCTTCCAGCACTTCGTTGGAGTTCAGGGTGAAGGCACGTGGCACGCCTTCAGCCAGGTTGCGACCGCGTACGTCGACTTCACGCACTTCGCCGCCCGGGTAGGCCGTGCCGATTTCCTGCTTGATGCGCTCGGCGGTGGATTCGCCGATCAGGCTGCCGTAGTTGCGACGCACGTAAGTGATGATTGCTTCGTCGAAACGGTCGCCACCCACACGGACGGACTCGGCATACACCACGCCGTTCAGGGAGATCAGCGCGATTTCGGTGGTGCCGCCACCGATATCGACAACCATCGAGCCGCGGGCCTCTTCGACCGGCAGGCCGGCACCGATGGCCGCAGCCATCGGCTCTTCGATCAGGAATACTTCACGTGCACCGGCGCCCAGAGCGGATTCGCGGATGGCGCGACGCTCGACCTGGGTGGATTTGCAAGGAACGCAGATCAGCACACGAGGGCTTGGCTGCAGGAAGCTGTTCTCGTGAACCTTGTTGATGAAGTACTGAAGCATTTTTTCGCAGACGCTGAAGTCGGCGATGACGCCGTCTTTCATCGGGCGAATGGCGGCAATGTTGCCCGGGGTACGGCCCAGCATCCGCTTGGCTTCCATCCCGACAGCAACAACGCTCTTCTGATTTCCGTGGGTCCGAATGGCCACAACTGATGGTTCATTCAGCACAATGCCGCGCTCACGCACGTAAATAAGGGTGTTGGCAGTGCCCAGGTCGATGGAAAGATCGCTGGAAAACATGCCACGCAGTTTCTTGAACATGGGGAAAGGACCCTAGGCAACGCGTGGGTAAAAAAGTGCGGCAAACTCTAACAACGACAGGGATTTTGGGCAAGGAGCCAATATGTTAAATTGGCTGTTTTTCCGAGCACTACCCTGGAAGATCGCGGCCTTATGACCGTTTAAAGGGCGTAGTGTTCCGCAATCTGACGTACGGCTCACCCCGTGCGCATTCCACTGGAGAACCCCATGGCGCTTGATCGCTCCGACGTGGAAAAAATCGCTCATCTGGCCCGACTGGGCCTCAATGACGTCGATATCCCGCGTACTACTGAAGCACTTAACAGCATTCTCGGGCTGATTGATCAGATGCAGGCGGTCGATACCACCGGCATCGAGCCCCTCGCGCACCCCCTTGAAGCCTCGCAACGTCTGCGTGTAGACGCCGTTACCGAGATCAATCATCGCGATACCTATCAAGCCATCGCACCAGCGGTCCAAGACGGCCTTTATCTGGTTCCGAAAGTCCTCGACTAAGGGAATGTGCCTGCAATGCATCAAATGACTCTGGCAGAGATCGCTCGCGGACTCGCCGATAAAAAGTTTTCTTCCGAAGAATTGACCCGCACTCTGCTGGCGCGCATCGCCCAGCTGGATCCGCAGCTCAATAGCTTCATTACCGTCACCGAAGACCTGGCGATCACCCAGGCGCAGGCTGCCGATGCCCGTCGCGCGGCAGGTGAAACCGGCGCGCTGCTGGGGGCTCCCCTGGCACACAAGGACCTCTTCTGCACCAAGGGCGTTCGCACCAGTTGTGCGTCGAAAATGCTCGACAACTTCAAGGCGCCCTATGACGCCACTGTGGTTGCCAGGCTCGCCGCCGCCGGCACCGTGACCCTGGGCAAGACCAACATGGACGAATTCGCCATGGGGTCGGCCAACGAATCCAGCCACTACGGCGCGGTGAAAAACCCGTGGAATCTGGATCACGTCCCGGGCGGCTCCTCTGGCGGTTCGGCAGCAGCAGTTGCCGCGCGTCTGCTGCCAGGCGCCACCGGCACCGACACCGGCGGCTCCATTCGCCAGCCTGCTGCACTGACCAACCTGACCGGCCTGAAGCCGACTTACGGTCGCGTGTCGCGCTGGGGCATGATCGCCTACGCTTCCAGTCTCGATCAGGCCGGCCCGATGGCGCGCACCGCTGAAGACTGCGCGCTGCTGCTGCAAGGCATGGCCGGCTTCGACGTCAACGACTCCACCAGCATCGACGAGCCCGTCCCGGATTACAGCGCAGGCCTGAATGCCTCGCTGCAAGGCCTGCGCATTGGCGTGCCGAAGGAATACTTCAGCGCAGGTCTCGACCCGCGCATCGCCGATCTGGTCATGGCCAGCGTCGAAGCGCTGAAAAAGCTCGGCGCCGTAGTCAAGGAAATCAGCCTGCCGAACCTGCAACACGCGATTCCGGCTTACTACGTAATCGCGCCGGCCGAGGCCTCTTCCAACCTGTCGCGTTTCGACGGCGTGCGCTTCGGCTATCGCTGCGAAGACCCGAAAGACCTCACCGATCTGTACAAGCGCTCCCGTGGCGAAGGCTTCGGCCCCGAAGTGCAGCGCCGGATCATGGTCGGCGCCTACGCGCTGTCGGCCGGTTACTACGACGCTTACTACCTGCAGGCGCAGAAGATTCGCCGGCTGATCAAGAACGATTTCATGAACGCGTTTGCCGAAGTCGACGTGATCCTCGGCCCGACCACGCCGAACCCGGCCTGGAAAATCGGCGCCAAGAATGCCGACCCGATCGCTGAGTACCTGGAAGACTTCTACACCATCACCGCCAACCTCGCGGGCCTGCCCGGCCTGTCGATGCCTGCCGGTTTCGCCGACGGCCTGCCGGTGGGCGTGCAATTGCTGGCGCCGTATTTCCAGGAAGGCCGCTTGCTGAACGTTGCCCATCAATATCAGCAAGTAACCGATTGGCACACCCGCTCGCCGGCTGGCTTCTAAGGAGAAAACACATGCAATGGGAAGTCGTCATCGGGCTGGAGATTCACACCCAGCTCACCACCCAATCGAAGATTTTCTCCGGTAGCGCCACCACGTTCGGCTCCGAGCCGAACACTCAGGCCAGCCTCGTCGATCTGGGCATGCCCGGCACGTTGCCGGTGCTGAACAAGGAAGCCGTGCAGATGGCGGTCAAGTTCGGCCTGGCCATCGACGCCGAGATCGGTCAGCACAACGTGTTCGCCCGCAAGAACTACTTCTACCCGGACCTGCCGAAGGGCTATCAGATCAGCCAGATGGAATTGCCGATCGTTGGTAAAGGCCATCTGGATATCACCCTGGAAGACGGCACCATCAAGCGCATCGGCGTGACCCGCGCCCACCTTGAAGAAGATGCGGGCAAGAGCCTGCACGAAGACTACAGCGGCATGACCGGCATCGACCTGAACCGCGCCGGTACGCCGTTGCTGGAGATCGTTTCCGAGCCGGACATGCGTTCGGCCAAAGAAGCGGTTGCCTACGTCAAGGCGATGCACGCGCTGGTTCGCTACCTTGGCATCTGCGACGGCAACATGGCCGAAGGCTCGCTACGCTGCGACTGCAACGTGTCGATTCGCCCGAAAGGCCAGGTTGAGTACGGGACGCGCTGCGAGATCAAGAACGTCAACTCGTTCCGCTTCATCGAGAAGGCGATCAACAGCGAGATCCAGCGCCAGATCGACCTGATCGAAGACGGCGGCAAGGTCATTCAGCAGACCCGCCTGTACGACCCGAATACCAACGAAACCCGCGCCATGCGCAGCAAAGAGGAAGCCAACGACTACCGTTACTTCCCCGATCCCGACCTGTTGCCGGTGATCATCGAAGACGCGTTCCTGGAGCAGACCCGCGCGACCCTGCCGGAACTGCCGCCGCAGAAACGCGAGCGTTTCCAGTCGCAGTTCGGCTTGTCGCTGTACGACGCCAGCGTGTTGGCTTCGAGCCGCGAACAGGCAGACTTCTTCGAGAAGGTGGTGAGCATTTCCGGAGACGCAAAGCTTGCGGCCAACTGGGTGATGGTCGAGTTGGGTTCGTTGCTGAACAAGCAAGGCGTCGAGATCGACGAGTCGCCGGTCAGCGCTGAACAGTTGGGCGGCATGCTGCTGCGAATCAAGGACAACACCATTTCCGGCAAGATCGCCAAGATGGTGTTTGAAGGCATGGCTAATGGCGAAGGCAGCGCCGACGAGATCATCGATCAGCGCGGCCTGAAGCAAGTCACCGACAGCGGCGCCATCGAGTCGATGCTGGACGACGTCCTGGCTGCCAACGCCGAACAGGTCGAGCAATACCGCGCGGCCGATGAGGCCAAACGCGGCAAGATGTTCGGCTTCTTCGTCGGGCAAGCGATGAAGGCATCCAAAGGCAAGGCCAACCCGGGCCAGGTCAACGAACTGCTGAAGCGCAAGCTGGAAGGCTGAGTGCGTTCACGCTAGCGGTTGTTCCCGCGCCTGGCGCGGGAACGATCAACACTTTCTGTAGAGACCCTGCCCCATGCGGCGAATCCTCGGCGCTTGCGCCCTGCTCTCTCTGCTGGCCGGCTGCGCCAGTGACGGCATCATCGACCCGCACGGCTACAACGCCACCGGCGGCGCCTCGTATTACGGCTCGCAACATCAAGGTCAGCGCACCGCCAGCGGTGAACGCTTCGACGCCAATTCACTGACCGCCGCGCACCGGCAATTGCCGTTCGGCACGCGCGTGCAAGTCACCAATCTGGACAACGACCGCAGGGTCATCGTCCGCATCAACGACCGCGGCCCGCACACCCGGGGGCGGCTGATCGATGTGTCACGTGCAGCCGCCGCGCAATTGGGTATGCTGCGCAGCGGAACCGCCCAAGTGCGGGTACAAGCCCTCGACGACTGACTGGTGCCCTGAATTCTTGCCCTAACGAATCTGCCCCTGCCCACGCTGATCGAGCTGGCCTGCGGCCTGCTGTTGATGATCATCGGCGCACAACTGTCGGTGCGCGCCGCTGTGGCCCTGGCCGCCCTGCTCAAAACCCGCCCGCTGTTCCTCGGCCTGACCGTCGTGGCGCTGGGCAGCAGTGCCCCGCAACTCGCGGTCGGGCTGCAAGCGGCGTTCACTGACAGCACCGACATTGCGGTCGGCAGCGTCATTGGCAGCAATATTTTCAACGTGCTGGTCACGCTCGGGCTGTCCGCCCTGATCATCCCGCTGCGCGTGGCCCGGCAACTGGTGCGCGTTGATCTGCCGTTGATGATTGCGGCCACCGCCCTGGTCGCAGCGCTGGCGTGGAATGGCGAGCTGAGCGCGCTGGATGGCGTCGTGCTGTTGATGGGCATGGCGGCGTATCTGTTCGTCGTGGTGCGGCAATTCGCTCACGGCGCGCGGCATGTGGCGAGAACGGACCTTGAGCCGCGCCGGCGGATCTGGCCATTACTCGGCCGACTGGCGCTGATGGCCTGCGGCCTGGCGCTGCTGACGTTCGGCAGTCACCTTCTCGTCGGCGCGGCGGTTTCGGTAGCCCTGGACCTGGGCCTGTCGGAACGGGTGATCGGCCTGACCGTGATCGCTGTCGCGACCTCGCTGCCGGCGTTGATGACCTCGCTGGTCGCGGCATTGCGCGGCGAGCGGGATATCGCGGTGGGCAACATCATCGGCAGCAACCTGTTCAACCTGCTGGGCGTGCTCGGCATCACGGCGTTGATCTCCACCGGGCCGTTGTCGATCTCGCCCAATGCGCTGGATTTTGATCTGCCGGTGATGCTGGGCGTCGCGGCGCTGTGTGTGCCGCTGTTTTATTCGGGGTACCGGATCACCCGGCTGGAGGGGCTGTTGTTGCTCGGGCTTTACGCGGTGTACGGGCTGCACATCGTGTCGTTTACCACGGGCATGCCCCTGGCCGAGCGGCTGGAGCGTTTGATGATTCACTACGCGCTGCCGGTGATTGCGCTGTGTATCGTCGTGGGTACGGTGCGGGCGTGGCGGCGTCAGCATTGATTGGCGACAAGCCTACTAAGACTAAATCCACCCGCCCCACTGCAGAATGAATATCCCGACGTTGGTCGTGACCGCTGCTGCCAGGGTGGTCATGACGATGATCGACGCGGCCAGCTCGTGGTTGCCGTTGGCCGCGCGGACCATGACGAAACTGGCGGATGCCGTCGGGGCGCCGAAGTACAGAAACAGAATCCCTAGCTCCGCGTGACGGAAACCCAGCAGCCACGCGCCCAGCGTGCAGATCAGCGGCAGCCAGACCATCTTCATCAGGCTCGCACTGATCGCCAAGGTGCCGCTCTCTCGCAACGACTTCAATGACAGCGTGCCACCGATGCACATCAGCGCCAGCGGCAGGGTCATCTGCGCCAGGTAGCTGCCGGAGGTATCGAGCCATTTGGGGAGCGGGATCTGGAAGTAGGCGAACGGCGCCGCGACGACAATGCTGATGATCAGCGGATTGGCCATGACGCTTTTCGTGATGCTCCACGGGTCGGACTTGATCACCGGGCTGTAGACCGCCAGCACGACGGTGGACAGGGTGTTGTAGAAAAGAATGACCAGCGCCGCGAGGATCGCACCGAGGGAAATGCCGTAGTCGCCATACATGCTCGCGGCCAGGGCGAGGCCGATCACGCCGTTGTTGCCGCGAAACGCCCCTTGGGTGTAAGTCCCACGCTCGGCGAACGGCACGCGGTAAATGGCCCACCCCCACGACAACGCGAAACCCGCCAGCGTGGCGACGATGAAGTAGATCAGCACGCCCGGCTGAAACGCCGCGTGGAGGTCAGCGTGAATGATCCCCAGAAACAGCAGCGCCGGCATGGTGCAGTTGAACACCAGCGACGAGGCGGTGTGGATAAAGCTGTCGTTGATCCAGCCCACGCGCTTGAGCAACACGCCGAGAAACAGCATCGCGAAGACCGGCGCGGTGATGTTCAGGGTTTCCAGAAAGATTGCCAGCATGCACGCCAACCCTGAGCCGTCGTTAGGTGCCTAATGATAGGCCAGCGGCGCGGGAAGTGTTACCGGCAATTACCTGGTTATCGTACGACTGATCAATAAGCCGGACCGCGTTGCCTGTCGGGGCGTCAGGCCTGGCTGGCAGGTTGCAGCCTCTTCTCAAACACCGAAACCCCGTCCAGATCCCGCAGTGTCACGGTCATTTCCCCGCTTTGGCCGTCAATGTTCACCTCACCAAAAAACTGGTAGCCGGCGAAGGGTGAAGTGTTCTGCGCTGGCGGAGCCTTCTGGAATACCAACTCGGGCCCGAAGGTCTTGTCCAGGGTATTAGGCCCGTAACTGCCCGCATTCAAAGGCCCGGCCACAAACTCCCAGAACGGGTCGAAATCCTGATACACCGCCTGATCGGGGTGGTAGTGGTGCGCCGCGCAGTAATGCACATCAGCCGTCAACCAGACGGTGTCGCGGACCTTCTGCTGGCGCAGGAAGCCCAGCAGTTCGGCAACTTCTTGTTCGCGGCCTTTCGGCGCGCCGTCGTCGCCGTTGGCGATGGCCTCCCAACGCATCACGCCGGGGCTGATCTCGCCGTCGGGCACGCCCAGGCCGATGGGCATGTCAGCGGCAATGACTTTCCACTGAGCCCCAGAGGCTTGAAGTTCGCGCTTGAGCCAATCCAGTTGCTCGCGGCCCAGAAAGGCAGTGGTCGGCCCGGGCTTGTCGGCCAGATTGGCGTCGTTGCCGTCGCGATAGCTGCGCATGTCGAGCACGAACACGTCCAGCATCGGGCCGTAAGCAATCTTGCGATAGACCCGCCCGCCGTTGTCGGCGCTCTGCAGGCGCATCGGCGCATATTCGAGGAACGCCTGTCGCCCGCGCGCCGCCAACAGCTGGATGTCCTTGACCTTGTAGCGGTCGTCGAGCTGCTTGCTCGGTGACCAGTTGTTGGTCACTTCGTGGTCGTCCCACTGCCAGATCTGCGGGACCTCGGCGTTGAAGCGCCGCAGGTTTTCGTCCATCAGGTTGTAGCGGTAGGCGCCGCGGTATTCATCGAGGGTTTCGGCGACCTTGCTCTTCTCTTCCGTGGTGATGTTGCGCCAGACACGCCCACCCTCGGTGACCACTTCGGCAGGCACCGGGCCGTCGGCGTAAATGGTGTCGCCGCTGTGGATGAAGAAATCCGGCAGGCGCAGACGCATGGCTTCGTAAATGCGCATGCCACCGATCTCGGGGTTGATGCCGAAGCCCTGGCCGACGGTGTCGCCGCTCCAGACGAAGCGGATGTTGCGGCGATTGACCGGCACGCTGCGCAGATGGCCGAACCAGGGTTCGCTGGCGACGCCGATTTGCGCGTCCTCGAAGAACACGCGGTAGAAGATGGCTTGATCCGCCGGCAGGCCGGTCAGTTCGACGCGCGCGGTGAAGTCAGTGCGTGGGTCGGCGAGCAGCGAGACCGTGCGGCGGGGGTTGCTGAACATGCTGCGGGTGTCCCATTCGACCACCATCCGCGCAGGCCGGTCGCTGCGGCTCCAGACCATGGCACGGTCGCCGAGCACGTCGCCGGACTGCACGCCGTCGGTCATCTGCGGGCGACCCTTCACCGACGCAATGACCGCAGGCGCGAGCCCCGGCAACAACAATCCGGCGCCAGCGGCCTGGATGATACGGCGGCGAGTCAGGTCGAACCGGGACATGTTTATCCTCCTCAAGGGAATGCCAAAAGGAGGAAGCTAGCAGCGGATTGTTTGCGGGAGATGACAGGGCAGTGAACAGGCCGAGTGTTGTCTGTGTCTGGCACAAGATCCAGTGCCGAGTGTTGTCTGTTCTGGCACAAGATCCAGTGCCAAGCCCGGTCCCTGTGGGAGTGAGCTTGCTCGCGAAGAGGCCCGAACATCCGACACACATTCAGCGCCTGGGATATCGCTTTCGCGAGCAAGCTCACTCCTACAATTGATCGTGTTCCGCCGCGGAAATCCGGGGCGCACTCAGCCTTCTGTAGGAGCGAGCTTGCTCGCGAAGAGGCCCGAACATCCGACACATCTCCGGAAGCCGGACCGCACACTTGTAGGACTGGCTTTAGCCGGGAAGGCGTCGGTAGTCACACCAAAGTTCTGATGGCGGGCACACCGGCCTCTTCCCGGCTGAAGCCGGTCCCACTAAAAGCATCGCGTGCATCCCGTGGAACCGGTTATAGCCGGGAAGCGCCAGCGGTTACGCGCCGGCGGGCACCGCATCCAGCTCGGCAGGTTCAGGTCGTTTCAGCAGCGCGTACAGCACGCCGGTCACGACGCTGCCCGCCACGATCGCCAGCAGGTACAGCAGCGCATGGTTGATCGCGTTCGGAATGAGCAGCACGAACAACCCACCGTGGGGCGCCATCAGTTTGCAGCCGAAGAACATCGACAGCGCACCGGTCAGCGCGCCGCCCGCGATGCTCGCCGGAATCACCCGAAGCGGGTCTTTCGCGGCAAACGGAATCGCGCCTTCGGAGATGAAGCACAGCCCCAGCACGAAGGCCGCTTTCCCCGCTTCACGCTCGCTCTGGGCAAACTTGCGCCGGGCGATCAATGCCGCGATGCCCATACCAATTGGCGGCACCATGCCGGCCGCCATCGTGGCCGCCATCGGCGCGCCGCTGCTGGAGGCCAGCAAGCCCACCGAAAACGCGTACGACGCCTTATTGATCGGCCCACCCAGATCCACGCACATCATCGCGCCCAGCAGCACGCCGAGCAGCACCGCGTTGGCCGTGCCCATGGTGTCGAGGAAGTGGGTCAACCCTTCGAGCATGCCGGCGACCGGCTTGCCCACCACGTAAATCATTACCAGCCCGGTGAACAGGCTCGCCAGCAGCGGAATGATCAGAATCGGCTTCAAGGCTTCGACACTCGCCGGCAGCTTCGCGTAACGATTCACCGCCCAGGCGCTATAGCCCGCGAGGAAGCCCGCGATGATCCCGCCAATGAAGCCGGCGCCCAGGGTGCTGGCGAGCAGACCACCGATCATCCCCGGCGCTAGGCCCGGACGGTCGGCAATGGAATACGCGATGTACCCGGCCAGCAACGGCACCATCAACTGGAACGCCGCGCCCGCGCCGATCTGTTTCAGCGCAGCCGCCAATGTCCCCGGTTCCTCGGCCGCGTGAATGCCGAACACGAACGAAAGAGCAATCAGCAAACCGCCGGCCACCACCATCGGCAGCATGAAAGACACGCCGGTGAGCAGGTGTTTGTAGACACCGGTCTTCTCTTTTTTGGAGGACGCCTTGGACGTTGAAGCCGTGGACTCAACCTCCGCCTCCGCCAGCGCTTTTTTCAGCGTCGCGTCGGCCTGCTTGAGCGCAATACCGGTGCCGCAGCGATAGATGCGCTTGCCGGCGAAACGCTCGGTAGCGACTTCGATATCACACGCCAGCAGCACCACGTCGGCGTCGGCAATGGCCTGGGCGCTGAGCGGATTGCGTGCACCGACCGAGCCCTGCGTCTCCACCTGCAGGTCATAGCCAAGCTTTTTCGCCGCCTGCTGAATCGCCTCGGCGGCCATGAAAGTGTGGGCAACGCCGGTCGGGCACGCCGTCACCGCCACCAGACGCGGCTGCGCGCTGGACGTGGCAGGCGGGGCGGAAGTCGCGGTGTGCTCGGTCGCCAGCGCCGACGCTGAACGCAGAAAGCCGTCGGCATCCTGCAACGCCTGTGCGGGCGTGGCCTGATACAGGCGCTTGCCGGAAAAACGCGTCAGGTCCAGCGCGCCGGTGTTTACCACCAACACCCAGTCCGCCGCTTCGATGTCGCCCGGCGACAGTTGCTTTTCCGGATGACGCGGATCGTGGATCTCGACGCTGGTGCTCCAACCCTGGCGTTGGGCCGCCGCATCCAGCAGACGGGCACTGAGGACGCTGCTGATTTTGCCGTTCGGACAGGCCGTAACGATGGCTAACTTCATCACACTTCCTCTCTTGTTATGCCGTCAGGACGCGGACGTTGACGCCGCTTTCCAGACGTTTCAATTGCGCCGGATCATTGATGCCGAAGCCGATCTGAGTGACGGCCATGGCCGCAATGGCCGTGGCAGTCCGCAAGGTTTGCTCGGGTTTGTGCCCAGACAGCAAGCCGTGAACCATCCCGGCCAGCAGCGAATCACCCGCGCCGACGGTGCTGGCGACGGTGACTTTGGACGGCAATGCCTGCAAGGCCACGTTGGAACTGAACCAATGAACGCCTTCCGAGCCCTGGGAAATCACCACGTGCTCGATGCCGCGCTGGCGCAGGTCGGCTGCGGCCTCTGCTTGCGCGGCGATGGAAATGATCGGCGCATCAAGGGCGTCGGCCAGCTCTTCGGTGTTGGGTTTGATCATCCACGGCGACGCTTCCAGTCCAGCGCGCAACGCTTCGCCGCTGGTGTCCAGCGCAACTTTCAGGCCCATCTCGTTGAGGCGCAGCAACAACGTTTTCAACCACTGGGGGCTGACGCCACGGGGCAGACTGCCGGCCACGACCACCGCATCAAAACCCGACGCGATCTGCTCGACCCGAGCGGCCAGCGCCTGTTGCGCCTGCGCGCTGACTTCCGGGCCCGGGCCGTTGAGGTCGGTAATACGGCCGCTGCTTTCCGCCAGCTTGATGTTGCTGCGGGTCTCGCCCGGCACCCGCACGAATTCATCGACGAAGCCGCGCTTCGCAAACAGAGTTTCGAACGGCTGCTGGTTATCCACGCCGAGGAAACCGGCAACGGTCAGCTCGTGGCCCAGATCAGCCAGCACCTGGGCGACGTTGATCCCCTTGCCCGCCGCGTGGCTGAGCATGGCGTCGCTGCGGTTGACCTGGCCGATCTGCAAGGGGCCCAACTGCACGGTCAGGTCCAGCGCCGGGTTCATGGTCAATGTCAGTATTTTCGCCATTACAGCCCCTCCACGAGGGCACGCACGTCCGCCGCGCTGCCAACGGCCAGGGCCGCCTGCGCAAGTTTTCGGGCTTCGATCAGATTCAATTCACGGACGCAGGCTTTGACTTCGCCGATGCTCCGCGCCGAGACGCTCAATTCATCCACACCCAGACCGACCAGCACCGGCACGGCCAGCGGGTCGGCGGCCAATTCGCCACAGACCCCCACCCATTTGCCATTGGCATGGGCCGCGCGCACGGTGATGTCGATCAGTTGCAACACCGCCGGGTGCAGGCCATCGGCCTGGGCAGACAGGGTCGGGTGACCGCGGTCGATGGCCATTGTGTACTGGGTCAGGTCGTTGGTGCCGACGCTGAAGAAGTCCACTTCCTTCGCCAGCACCGGCGCCAGCAACGCCGCCGATGGCACTTCAATCATGATGCCCAGTTGCAGGTCGGCCACCGGGATTTCCAGACGCAGACGCTCGGTCATGTCGCGGGCCTGACGCCACTCTTCGACGGTGCCCACCATCGGAAACATGATGCGCAGCGGGCGATTGTCTGCCGCACGCAGCAATGCGCGCAGCTGGATTTCCATGATATCCGGGCGCTGCAAGGTCAGGCGAATGCCGCGCACGCCGAGAAACGGGTTTTCTTCTTTATCAATGGGCCAGTACGGCAGCGGTTTGTCGCCGCCGACGTCCAGGGTGCGAACCACCAGCGGGCGACCGTCGAGGTCTTTGAGCACGCGACGGTATTCCGCTTCCTGGGTCGCTTCATCCGGCGCGGAGCTGTGGGCCATGAACAGCAACTCGGTGCGCAGCAGGCCAATCCCTTCGGCGCCCTGCTCCACCGCTGCCGGCGTACCGGCGCTGTCACCGATGTTGGCGAAGACCTCAACGGCGTGGCCATCCTGGGTGATCGCAGGCTCCATGCGCAGGGCAGCGGCAGCCTTGAGCCGTTGCTCGCGGGTGTCACGGTCCTGCAAGGCGCGCTTCAGGGTCGCGTCGTCCGGCGCGACGTCGAGACGCCCGCGCTGGCCGTCGATCAACAGTTGTGTGCCGGATTTGATCAGCAATACTGCATCGCCCGCACCGACCAGCGCGGGGATGCCCAACGCCCGGGCAACGATGGCGCTGTGGGCCGTGGCACCGCCGCGCGCGGTGAGAATGCCGGCGACACGGGCAGGGTCCAGACGGGCGACGTCGGACGGGCCGACTTCATCCATCACCAAAATGTACGGTTCTTCCGGCTCAACCAGGTCCTCGACGCCACAGATCTGCGCCAATACGCGGCGACCGACATCCCGCAGGTCAGCGGCACGTTCCGCCAGCAGCGCATCTTTGAGCTGTTCCTGCTGACGGGCGGCGGCCTCGATCACGTTCATCCATGCCGCAGCGGCGCTTTCGCCTTGTTTCAAGCGCTGCGCCACTTCGTCGACCAGTTCGGGGTCGGCGAGCATTTCCTGGTGGGTGACGAAAATCTCGCGAATGGCCTTCGCCGTGCTGCGTTGAATCAATTGCTCGATGTCGATGCGCACCTGCGCCAGCGCGCTGTGCAGACGTTCGTGCTCAACGCTCTGCGATTCGCCCTGGGCCGGGTAATCGAACACTGGCAGAACATGCACGTGGGCCGGGCCGACGGCGATGCCGGGCGCCGCAGGAACGGCCTGGATGTGAGTGCCCGCAGCCGGCGCGCTGAGGGTTTTCTCAACAATCGTCGGGGCGGGTGCGGGCTCACTGTGGGCCGGCAACGGTTCGATTTCTTCGCCCAGACCTTCGAGCACTGCGGCGATCAACGCAGGCAAGGCATCGGCGGCAATGGTCGGCTCGGCAATGAACTCAAGGGACTGACCGCGCTGCACGCCGAGGCTCAGCAGCTTGCTCAAGCTCTTGGCCGACACCGGATTCTCGGTGCCATCGACGATGCGCACGCGGATGTCGCCCTCAAAACCCTTGGCCAACTGCGCAAGGATTTTCGCCGGACGCGCGTGCAGACCGTGGGCATTGGCCAGGGTCACGCGCTCGCTCGGCCAGTCCGGCGGCACTTCGCCGCCCAATGCCTGAAGCACGGCGCGGCTGCTGGTCGCCTCGCCCAGTACGTGGCCGCGACCTTCGATCAGCAACGCGCATAGACGTTCGAGCAACGCCTGGTGGGACTCACCCAGGCTCGCCAGGCAGAACAGGCCGGTCAGCGACTGGCCCAGATGACGCATGGGTTTGTCCGGGGTGACGAACGCCAGGCCGGGCTTGTTGACCATCTGTTCGCTGTGCAGCCACCAGAGGCCTTCGCCCAACGGCAGTGGCTCGACCTGCTGCAGCACCGCCGCGAAGCCGTTGTTCACACACTCGGCCTTGCGCAGCAGACGCGCGCCGCGCCAGACCAGTTCTTCGAAATCATCGACCATGACGCCCAGGCTGATCATCTGCGCATCGAGGGCCAGTTCTTGTGGCGCACCCTGCAGCAGTTTGAGTAGCGACTCGGGGTCCTTCGCCTGACGCAACGCTTCGCCCAGGTCGTTTTCACCGAGTGCGCGGGTCAGCAACTGGAGCAAGCGCAGGTGTTCGTCGGACTTGGCGGCGATGCCGATGGCCAGGTAGACCATTTGCCCGTCGCCCCAGTCCACCCCTTCGGGGAATTGCATAAGGCGCACGCCGGTGGCGAACACCTGGTCGCGGGTCTCTGGCGTGCCGTGGGGAATGGCAATGCCCTGCCCCAAAAAGGTCGAGCCTTGTTGCTCGCGCGCCTGCAAGCCTGCAAGGTAGCCGGCAGCGACCAGGCCGTCAGCGACGAGCAAGTCAGCCAGCAGTTGCAACGCGGCGGGCTTGTCCACCGCCGACTGGTCCATGGAAATTTGCTCTATGGTCAGCTCGAGCATTGCGTTCTCCTGTGCTGCGCGGGGTCGCGCCAGATTCTTGTTGTAGGACCGGTCGTACACACCGATGACTGACGGTTTGCGAATATTGAATGCGGCATTCAGAGGTCCGATTGGGCAAAAAGTGCCATAAACAGGCCTGCTGAATCGTTTAATCTGAAGTGCCGCGCACGTTACTTGATAATTCCGGCGGTTTGAAGCTCATCCGGTCGAATCGTGTAGGAAACAGCCCGTGCGGGTCACAAGCTTCCTACGAGGCGACGGTCTGCTGTCATGATGGCTGTTAATCGGTGAAAATCCCTGCCACGGTAGTTCCGCTCCCACTTTTGCTTCTCATCACGAAAGGATGCCCGGCTTGAAACTCAGTGATATTGCGCGTCTGGCCGGTGTTTCTGTGACCACGGCCAGCTACGTGATCAACGGAAAGGCCGAACAGCAACGCATCAGCAGTGCAACGGTCGAGCGCGTGCGCGCGGTGGTCGACGCCCATGGCTTCAGGCCCAACCCGCAGGCGGCCGGGCTGCGCAGCCGGCATACCCGCACACTGGGCTTCATCCTGCCGGACCTGGAAAACCCCAGCTATGCGCGCATCGCCAAGCAACTGGAACAGGGCGCTCGCGCGCGCGGCTACCAATTGCTGATCGCCAGTTCAGACGACGATCCCATCAGCGAGTTGCAGTTGTTGCAGCTGTTTCGTGCGAGACGCTGCGATGCGCTGTTCGTCGCCAGTTGCCTGCCGGCCAGCGATGACAGCTATCGCGCGCTGCAGCAGCAAGGGACGCCGGTCATCGCCATCGACCGGGAGATGGACCCGGCACACTTCTGCTCGGTGGTCAGCGACGACCACGACGCCAGCCAGCAACTGACCCGCAGCCTGCTGGAGATCAAACCCCGACACATCGCCTTGCTTGGCGCGCAGCCGGAGCTGAGCGTCAGTAAGGCGCGGGCCAAGGGCTTCGAAGACGCGCTGGAGGGTTTCGAAGGCTCGGTGATCAGCGAGCACGGCGACGCGTTCAGCCGTGACTGCGGCCTGCAACTGGCCAGCGATATGTTCGATCGGCTGGGTTATTTCCCGGACGCGCTGATCACGACGTCCTACGTCCTGCTGCAAGGGGTGTTCGACCTGCTGCACCAGCGGCGCCTGAACCCGGACCAACTTCACCTGGGCACGTTCGGTGACACGCAACTGCTGGATTTCCTGCCGCTGCCGGTCAATGCCATGGCCCAACAGCACCACTTGATCGCCGAAAAAGCCCTGGCCCTGGCCCTGTCGGCCATTGAGCAGGACCAGTACGAACCGGGCGTGCATGCCATTGTGCGGACGTTCAAGCAGCGGATTCACGAGGCGTAAGCAACGTGCGACTGATCGACACCCACACACACCTGGATTTCGACGATTTCGATGCCGACCGCAACGACGTACTCGCCAACAGCCGGCAGCTGGGTGTGGAGCGCCTCGTGGTGTTGGGCGTGTATCAGCGCAATCTGCAGCGAGTGTGGGATCTGGCGCTCAGTGAGCCGTCGGTGTACGCCGCGCTGGGCTTGCACCCGGTGTTCCTGGAAGAGCATCAGCCCGAGCATGTGCAGCAACTGCGCGACTGGCTGACGCGTCTGGCCGGGCATCCCAAACTGTGCGCCGTGGGCGAAATCGGTCTGGATTACTACATCGAATCCCTGGACCGCCCGCCACAACAGGCCTTGCTCGACCAGCAGTTGCAGATGGCAGCGGACTTCAACCTCCCCGCCCTGCTCCACGTGCGCCGCAGCC
Source organism: Pseudomonas sp. W2Oct36 (assembly GCF_041060465.1). Classification (NCBI taxonomy): domain Bacteria; kingdom Pseudomonadati; phylum Pseudomonadota; class Gammaproteobacteria; order Pseudomonadales; family Pseudomonadaceae; genus Pseudomonas; species Pseudomonas sp. W2Oct36. The sequence goes on along the minus strand of NZ_JAUERW010000006.1, from coordinate 77,070 downwards.
ATGCCGACACCCTCGCCGCGCTCAAGCGTTTCAGGCTCAAGCGCTGCGGTATCGTTCACGCCTTCGCCGGCAGCCGCGAAGAAGCGCGGGAATACATCAAGCTGGGTTACAAGCTGGGGCTGGGCGGTGCGGCGACGTGGCCGCAGGCCTTGCGCATGCATCGGGTGATCGCCGAGTTGCCGCTGGACAGCGTCGTGCTGGAAACCGACTCGCCGGACATGGCCCCGGCCATGTTTCCAGGCATGCGCAACAGCCCCGAGCATCTCCCCGACATTTGCGCCGCCATCGCCGAACTGATGAAAATCCCTGCCGACACGCTGGCCGCAGCGAGCACCGCCAACGCGTGCGAAGTGTTCGGCTGGGTCTGAAGTCTGTCGCCGATTTCATGTTGTAAGAAGAAATTTCAAAGACGCAGCGTGGTCCCTTGGGTACCTCTCTAGGCTCACAAAGGAAACCCGTTAATGAAATTCTCGAAGTTCGCGCAGGCCTTGTCGCGATGGTCCGGCAGCCCACGAACCTTCCTGGTGGCGATCGCGCTGATTTGCGTGTGGGCCGCGACCGGGCCGCTCTTCCACTACAACGACACCTGGCAACTGATCATCAACACGTCCACGACGATCATCACCTTCCTGATGGTTTTCCTGATCCAGAACACCCAGAACCGCGATACCGATGAGTTGCATATCAAAATCGACGAACTGCTGCGCGTGACCAAAGATGCACAGAACGCCGTGCTGAGCCTGGATAATCTCAACCAGAAGGAACTGCACGCGCTGCGCAAGAAGTACAAGGCGATGGGCAAAGGCATTGAGTTTGATCACGCCGAGGCGTTTCCGGAGCCTGAGCCTGAGCCGGGTGAGGAGGCCGGTACACCCGCTAAATCTTCAGCGGCTGCAGTGACTTCTTCGTGAGCACGCTCACTCCCACATGAACCGTGATCCAGCCGGGCTCAGATGCCCGGCTGGTAAAGGGCTGAATTCCGGCTTAGGTAATCGGCGCCGGGTTGAACAGGGTGATGTCGTTGTGCAGACGATACTTCTCGGTCCAGGTCGTCTTCTTGCCACTGGCCACGTCCAGATAGAAGTGAAACAGCTCCCAACCCAGATCCTCGATGCTTGCACGCCCGGTCGCAATGCGCCCGGCATCGATGTCGATCAGGTCCGGCCAGCGCTGGGCCAGCTCGGTACGGGTCGACACTTTCACCACCGGTGACATCGCCAGACCGTACGGCGTGCCGCGCCCGGTGGTGAACACGTGCAGGTTCATCCCGGCCGCCAGTTGCAACGTCCCACAGACAAAATCGCTCGCCGGCGTTGCGCAGAAGATCAGGCCTTTGCGCGTCACCCGTTCGCCAGGGCCAAGCACCCCGTTGATCGCGCTGCTGCCGGATTTGACGATGGACCCCAGCGACTTCTCGACGATGTTCGACAACCCGCCCTTCTTGTTCCCCGGCGTGGTGTTGGCGCTGCGGTCCGCTTCGCCCTTGGCCAGATAACGGTCGTACCAATCCATTTCACGAACCAGGCCTTCAGCGACTTCCATGTTTTCCGCACGGGAGGTCAGCAGGTAGATCGCGTCACGCACCTCGGTCACTTCCGAGAACATTACGGTCGCACCTGCGCGCAGCAGCAGGTCCGAGGCATAACCCAGTGCCGGGTTGGCGGTGATGCCGGAAAACGCATCGCTGCCGCCGCACTGCATGCCCAGAATCAATTCCGACGCCGGCACGGTTTCGCGACGACGCTGGTCGAGCTTCTTCAAGCGGGTCTCGGCCAATTCCATGATCTGCTCGATCATTTCGTTGAAGCCGTGTTTGGAATCCTGCAAGCGATACAGCCACGGCTCGCTCAGATCGACCGAGGCGTCGTCACTGTGCATGACCTGATCGGCCTGCAACTTCTCGCAGCCCAGGCTGATCACCAGCGCCTCGCCACCCAGGTTCGGGTTACGCGCCAGGTTGCGCACGGTGCGGATCGGGATGTACGCGTCCTTGGCGGTGATGGCGACGCCGCAGCCGTAGCTGTGGGTCAGCGCCACCACGTCATCGACGTTCGGGTATTTGGGCAGCAGTTCTTCGCGGATGCGCTTGACGGCGAAATCCAGAACGCCGGTGACGCACTGCACCGTAGTGGTAATGCCCAGGATATTGCGCGTGCCGACGGTGCCGTCGGCGTTGCGATAGCCCTCGAAGGTGAAGCCTTCCAGCGGCTCACCGCGGACCGGCACGGCATCGGACATCGGCAGGCTGTCCAGCGCTGGCGCCGACGGCATGCGCAGCTGATCTTCCCTGACCCAACTGCCCTTCGGGATCGGCTGCAGCGCATAGCCGATGGTGTGGCCGTAACGAATGATCGGCTCCCCTTCGGCGATGTCCACGGTGTTCACCTTGTGGCTCTGCGGCACATTGTCGACGGTCACCAGACCGTTATCGAATTCAGTCCCCGCCGGGACGCCCTGGTCATTGACCACGACGACGACGTTATCAAGCGCATGCAGGCGAATGTAACGCGGCGAGTCGGCATGTTGGATCAAGTTCATCACGGTTTTTCCTCAGAGTTTCGCTTGAGAAAGCTCGGCTTCACTGGCCGGCAAGGCACCCTTCTTTGGGGTTTCCTTGAGTTCTACACGTTTGATTTCACCGACGATGAAGATGTAGCTGATCACTGCCACCAGCGCGTTGGCGCCGACGAACACCAGGGCCCATTTGAACGAACCGGTGGTGCTGATGATGTAGCCGATGACGATCGGGGTGGTGATGGAGGCGATGTTACCGAACATGTTGAACAGACCGCCGCTCAAACCGGCGATTTGTTTCGGCGACGCGTCGGACATGACCGCCCAGCCCAGTGCGCCCACGCCCTTGCCGAAGAAGGCCAGTGCCATGAAGCCCACGACGACCCATTCGACATCGACGTAGTTGCAGGTCACGATCGAGGTCGACAGCAGCAGGCCACCGATGATCGGCGCCTTGCGTGCGAAGGTCAGCGAATGGCCTTTGCGCAGCAGGTAGTCGGAGATGATCCCGCCCAGTACGCCGCCGATGAAGCCGCAGATGGCCGGCAGCGATGCAATGAAGCCCGCCTTGAGAATGGTCATGCCCCGTTCTTGAACCAGGTACACCGGGAACCAGGTCAGGAAGAAGTAGGTGATGCCGTTGATGCAATATTGAGCCAGGTAAATGCCCAGCATCATGCGGTTGGTCAGCAACTGACGCACGTAGTCCCATTTGGGACCGCTGGCGGAGCCTTTACCCTTGTCCTGATCCATGTCGACCATGCCGCCGTTGTTGGCGATGTGATCGAACTCTTCCTTGTTGATTTTCGGGTGGTTGCGCGGGCTGTGGATAACTTTCAGCCAGATCAGCGAGAACAGGATGCCGATACTGCCCATCACGATGAACACATGCTGCCAGCCGAAGGTATAGACGATCCAGCCCATGATCGGGGCGAACAGCACGGTGGCGAAGTATTGCGCCGAGTTGAAGATGGCCGAGGCCGTGCCGCGTTCAGACGTCGGGAACCAGGCCGCCACGATACGGGCGTTGCCGGGAAACGACGGTGCTTCGGCGAGGCCCACCATGAAGCGCAGGGCGAACAGCAGGAAGATGGCGGTCGAGAGACCGAATTCACCGACGTAGCCTTGCAGCACGGTGAACAGCGACCAGGTGAAGATGCTCATTGCGTAGACTTTCTTGGAGCCGTAACGGTCCAGAAGCCAGCCGCCCGGGATCTGGCCGGCGACGTAGGCCCAACCAAATGCGGAGAAGATGAAACCGAGGGTGACGGCGTCGATGCCGAGGCTTTTTTGCAGGCTGGAGCCCGCGATGGCGATGGTTGCACGGTCGGCATAGTTGATCGTGGTCACCAGGAACAGCATGAGCAAGATCAAATAGCGGACGTGCGTCGGCTTGGTTTTCAGCATGTTCGAAACTCCCACTAATTATTTTTTTGTGCGGGTAAACGATCTTATGTGTGTGCTGCTCGCCCCTGCCCCTAAAACAGATGCGATGTGAAGCGGTACTGCCAGGTATCTGTTAGCGAAGCCCCGAGGGCAAAAAACCGCTGATCGCTCAGCGGTTTTGCGGCATCCGGGCGGTTACTGCTTGCCCTGCTTGTCCATCAGAGCAGCCAGCAAGTCCACTTCCTCGGAAGTCAGGTCAGTCAGCGGCGCGCGGACCGGGCCTGCGTCGTAACCGGCAAGCTTGGCGCCCGCCTTGACGATGCTTACGGCATAGCCGTGCTTGCGGTTGCGGATGTCGAGGTAAGGCAGGAAGAAATCGTCGATCAGCTTGCCGACGGTCTCGTGATCGTCTTTGGCGATGGCGCGGTAGAAGTCCATGGCCATTTTCGGCAGGAAGTTGAACACCGCCGACGAGTAAACCGGCACGCCCAGCGCCTTGTAGGCGGCGGCATAGACTTCTGCGGTGGGCAGACCACCCAGGTACGAGAAGCGGTCGCCCAGACGACGGCGGATCGAAACCATCAGCTCGATATCACCCAGGCCGTCTTTGTAGCCGATCAGGTTAGGGCAGCGCTCGGCCAGCTGTTCCAGCAGTGCAGGCGTCAGGCGGCAGACGTTACGGTTGTAGACGACAACGCCGATCTTGACCGATTTGCAGACCGCTTCAACGTGGAGGGCAACGCCGTCCTGGCTGGCTTCGGTCAGGTAGTGAGGCAACAGCAGCAGGCCTTTGGCACCCAGACGCTCGGCTTCTTGAGCCATCTGAATCGCCTGGCGGGTCGGACCACCGACGCCAGCCAGAATCGGCACTGTGGTTTCACAGGTGTCGACGGCAGTCTTGATGATTTCGGAATATTCGTCGCCGGTCAGGGAGAAGAACTCACCTGTGCCGCCCGCTGCGAAAAGCGCGGAGGCGCCGTAAGGAGCGAGCCATTCCAGACGCTTGATGTAGCCAGCGCGGTGGAAGTCGCCCTGGGCATTGAAATCGGTAACCGGGAAGGAAAGCAGACCGTGAGAGAGGATGGACTTCAGTTCTTGTGGATTCATTATTCGAACACCCTGGGGAGCTATTTTTGTGGATGAAGCACCAGTCCTGCGCTGATGTCGTAAGTCATCGTACAACTGGGAGGGTTATCACTCAATAGCGTTTTGAAATATTTATGCCGGGTGAGGATGAGTGGTGCGTGGCTGCTCTCGCAAGTGGTAACGGTGCCTGATTATCAGATGCCGCAGCCGCCCCAAGGGCTGCGCTAAATGGCGCTATTTGTAGGAGTGAGCTTGCTCGCGACCTGGCGCGAAGCGGCAGCATCCTTTTGAAGGCGGCATGTCGGAACGAACTGCAGCTTCAGCTTTACGACTGCTGCGCAGCCGATCGCGAGCAAGCTCACTCCTACGGCCTCCCGCCAGAATCAAGCGCTTTCACCGCCCTCTCGGATTATTCCGTAGTCCAGTGATCCAAACGTTGTAGTCCTTCTCTGAAACTGCTCGCGCACCTGCCTGGAAAACCTTCTGCGGGGCGCGGCACGTCGCTAAAGTCATTGCGGTTCAAATTCAAATTCTTAATCACCGCGAACCGCAAGGAACGAAACGAAATGGCAATTGATGCATTTTTAAAAATGGCTGACATCCCGGGTGAGTCACTGGATGCCCAGTTCAAAGACTGGATTGAGATGGAAGACTTTGATGTCGGCGCCAGCCAGTCAGCCTCCGCAACCACGACGAGCTCGGGTGGGGCCAGCAGTGGCCGCGCGAAAATGAGTGATTTGTACTTCCGAAAAGCTGTCGATAAAGCAACACCTAAGCTGCACGAAGCCTGCTGCAGTGGCAGGCACTTCAAAGAAGTGACGGTCGCGTTAAATCGGGCGGGCAACGACAAGATCAAATACCTAGAAATAAAGCTTGAGGAAGTGATTGTTTCTTCAGTTCATATTAGACCAGAGAATCTGGTGGCATGCTGGGCTGGATCAGACAACCAGTTAAAGACGTATTTGCAGGAACTGACAGGAGCGAGTGGTTCAGCCTTTACCGAGACGACGGCCAAGTGGACGACCAGACGACTATCAACAACATTCAGCGAAGTGCGTTCCGGATTCATCCGGTTGGACCACAGGGAATTAGCCAGGGCTGCGTGACAATGACATCGAAGCTGGCATTCGATGAGCTACGTCGATCCTTGAGAAATATGCCAGGGGAAATCTTGCCTAGCACTGGAATCAAATACTTCGGAGTGTTGGATGTGCTGGAAAACTCTCAGGGGGCCAAATGATTAGAGTGCTGGCGATACTCCTGCAAATCGTATTCATACTTACGCTTTCAATATTACTCGAACGCTGGGTGATGATTGGCGGACCGATGAAATGGATACTTCACACTGAAACCGGGATGAATGCTTATGTATGGCTACTAACGCTCTTCAAATTGGAGGGTCTGGAAGACGGGGAAGACATGCTCATTCTCTTGACGCTCAGCTTGACGCTCATGGTTTCAACGCTGACATGCTTAGCCCTCACCAAAGCCTTGCGAAAATGGAGACGCGCACCGATCGATCAAAACGTCGAATAACCCAGCCATAACCTTGTTCGATCAAGGGCACCGCAGCAACGCGATCCCCTATCAATCAATCCAGATCAAGCCCGCTGCGACTCAGCCTCTTCATGAGCATGGCGCAGGCGTTCGCGGCTGTTGGTCAGGTGCAGGCGCATGGCGGCGCGGGCGGCGTCGGAGTCCTGGCGCGCAATGGCGTCGTAGATTTCCTCGTGCTCTCGGCTCAGGCGGCTCATGTAGTGCTGGTTGTCGTCGTGGGCGAGGCGCGCGGAGTTCAGGCGGGTGCGGGGGATGATGCTCGTGCCCAGGTGATTCATGATGTCGGTGAAGTAGCGGTTACCGGTCGACAGGGCGATCGCCATGTGGAACTGGAAATCGGCGCCGACCGCATCGCTGGCATGGGCCGCGCTTTCGGTGAGTGCGTCGAGGGCGGCGCGCATGTCGGCCAGTTGTTCGGCGGAGCGGCGTTGAGCGGCAAGGCCGGCCGACTCGACTTCAAGGCTGATGCGCAGCTCAAGAATCGCCAGGACATCACGCAAGGTCACGATGGTCGCCGGATCGATACGAAAACCACTCGGGCTTGGCGTGTCGAGGACGAAGGTGCCGATGCCGTGCCGGGTTTCCACCAGCCCGGACGCCTGCAGCCGCGAGATGGCTTCGCGTACGACGGTACGGCTGACCCCCTGCTCTTCCATGATGGCGGACTCGGTGGGCAACTTATCGCCGCGCTTGAGTCCGCCACTACGGATGCGCTCGGAGAGTTCGGTAACCAACTCCTGCGCGAGACTGCGGTGCTTTCGGCGGGCGCGAGGCGGAGCGCTCTGATTTTCCATATCCAACATGCATCTCTAAATACGCTGAACGCTGATGATAGCTCACCAGGTTGTGTGATCACACAACAACCCCGGTGAGGCGCCTTGTTTACGACACTTTATCGCTTCAGCACTCTACGCTCAAAATGCCGTTTCGGTGAGCGGCTGCTCATGCAACTGACCGCCGTCGATGCGCACGTGCCGACGATGGAAGCGCTTGAGGCTGCTGCGGTGGCCGATACTGAGCAAGGTCACGCCCGGCAACTCGTCCAGCAACGCCTGATACAACGCAGCTTCATCCTCCTCGTCCATCGCTGAGGTGGCTTCGTCCAGGTACAACCAGTCCGGCGCGAACAACAGGGCGCGGGCGAACGCGACACGTTGCTGCTCGCCCGGCGACAGCATGCGCTGCCAGTGCTCGGTCTCGTCCAGTCGAGAGATCAGATGACCGAGGCGGCAGGTTTCCAGCACTTCAGCAAAGCGCTCGGCAGGATAGACTTCGGGCGCCTGGGGATAACTTAGCGCCTCCCGCAGCGTGCCGATCGGCAGATACGGTTTTTGCGGCAGGAAGAAGGCACGTTTTGCCGGTAACTTCACGGCACCGTGGCCTTCTTTCCACAACCCGCCCATCGCCCGCAGCAGTGTGCTTTTACCGCTCCCGGAGCGGCCGCTGAGCATGACCTTCTCGCCTGCGGCAATGCTGATGTTTGCGTTGTTCAGCAACTGGCGACCGCCGGCGAGGGACAGCGCGAGGCCTTCGAGCTGCAAGGCATCGCCCTCGTGACTGACCTTGATGGCCGGCACGCGCGCTTCGTTTTCGTCCATGGCCTGACGGAAACTGAGCAGACGATCGCAGGTGGCGCGCCACGACGCCAGTTGGGTGTACGCGTCGATGAACCAGCTGAAGTTCTCCTGCACATTGCCGAACGCCGAGTTGATCTGCATCAGCTCGCCCAGTTCGATCTTGCCGGCAAAGTAACGCGGCGCGGCCACGACAAAGGCGAAAACGATGGCGATCTGCGAGTAACCGGCGGTGAAGAACGTCAGGCGCTTCTGCACCTTCATAATCGTCCAGAAGTTGCTCCAGACCATGCCGAAACGCGCGCTCAGGCGCTGGTTCTCGTTGGCCTCGCCATCGGACAGGGCGATGCTTTCGGCGTTCTCGCGAACGCGCACCAGCGAGAAACGCATGTCGGCTTCGTATCGCTGTTGCTGGTTGCTCAGCACGATCAGGCGTTTGCCGATCAGGTGAGTCAACAAGCTGCCCACCGCTGCATAAATAAGTGCGGCCCAGAACATGTAGCCGGGAATGGTGATGCCGAACAGCTCGATGCTGCCGGACACGCCCCACAGAATCACCGAGAACGACACCAGACTGACGACGGTGCGCAGCAGGCCCAGGCTCAGGCTGAGGGTGTCGGAGGTAAAGTTGTTGAGGTCTTCGGACAGACGCTGGTCAGGGTTATCGGTGTAACCGCCCTGCTCCAGCCGGTAGTAATTCTTGTGCGCGAGCCACTTGGCGAAATGCTGTTCGGTCAGCCAGCGACGCCAGCGGATGGTGAGCATCTGGGTCAAATACAAGCGATACACGGCACCGAGGATGGCGATGGCCGCAATGCCGCAGAAATACAGAATCAGGTGCGTGAAGGCCCCCAGATCCTTGTTCTGCAGCGCGTTGTAGAAGTCGCGGTACCAGCTGTTGACCAGCACTGAAATGAAGACACTGAACAGCGACAGCACGATCACTGCGATGAGCAGCACCCAGGCCATGCCTTTTTCTTCACTGCGCCAGTAAGGCGTGACCAGCTTCCAGACCCGGGAAAAGAAACTCCCGTTTACAGCGTCATTGACCCTGGATTCGTCTACATCAAAATTCATGGCAAAAAGCTCGGCAGCGGGCAGTTATAGGCGTTGGCGCCAATGTGCCAGACGCCACAGACGATCTTCCATGAATAAATGTTTAAGAAACTGTCCGTGCTTAACGACGGACCGGGCGCTTCTGCAACTTGCGCTGCAAGGTGCGTCGGTGCATGCCCAGCGCACGGGCGGTGGCGGAGATATTGCCTTCGTGCTCGGTCAACACGCGCTGAATGTGCTCCCACTGCAAGCGGTCCACCGACATCGGATTTTCCGGCACCAGGGTGTCCAGATCGGCGTGTTCGGAGAGCAGCGCTGCCAGCACGTCATCGGCATCGGCGGGTTTGCACAGGTAGTTGCAGGCGCCGCGCTTGATCGCTTCGACTGCCGTGGCGATGCTCGAATAACCGGTCAGGATCAGCACGCGCATTTCCGGGTCCAGTTCCAGCAGCTTGGGCAACAGCACCAGCCCCGAGTCGCCTTCCATTTTCAGGTCGACGGCGGCGTAGTCCGGAATGTCCTGCTGCGCGAGGGCCAGGCCCTCGTCAGCGGAACCGGCGGTGCTCACGCGGAAGCCACGGCGCGCCATGGCCCGCGCCATCACGCGGGTGAAGGTGGCATCGTCGTCCACCAGCAGCAGGTGCGGCAGTTCTTCGCCTTCAACCTGGATTTCGTCAGTCATGCTTCATCTCCTCGTGCGTCACGGGGCAGGCGCAGCTCGGTCAGCGTGCCGCCTTCCTCGTGAGGATAGAGTTTCACCGAGCCGCCCGCGCGGGTCACGCTGGCCTTACTCAAGAACAGGCCAAGGCCGAAGCCTTTGCCCTTGGTGGTAAAAAAGGGTTTGCCGATCTGCTCGGCGATGGCCAGCGGAACGCCGGCGCCATGATCGCGGATGCTGATGCGAATCTCGGTGGCGGTCCAGTCCAGATTCACCTCGAGCCCTTCGGCGCAGGCATCGGCGGCATTGTTAAGCAGGTTCAGCAGCGCCTGGGTCAGATCGGGCGGCGGCGCCAGCATCGGCACATCGCCCTGCCCCAGGCGCTGGAAGCGGTAGGTGGCTTCCGGGCGCATCAGGTGCCAGCGGTTGAGCGCCTGATCGAGCCAGTGCGTGACGGTCTGCTCCTGAACCGACAGCCGGCGATTCGCCTCAGCAGCGCGCACCAGTTGCTGCAGCGTCTCTTTGCACAGCTTGACCTGGTCCTGCAGCACCGAAAGATCTTCCTGCAACGCAGGGTCCTTGTGGTGATGCTGCATTTCCTTGAGCAGCACGCTCATGGTCGCCAGCGGCGTGCCGAGTTCATGGGCAGCCCCGGCAGCTTCGGTCGCCACCGCCAGCAATTGCTGGTCGCGCGCGCCTTCTTCCCGGCGCAAGGCACGCATGTGTTCCTGACGGCGCAGCTCTTCGGCCATGCGCGCGGCGAAGAAGGTGATCACCCCGGCCGCCAGCGCAAAGCTCAGCCACATGCCGTAGATCTGCATGTTCTCGCGGGCCACGAAGGCATCCAGCGGGAAAAACTTGGCCAGCATCAGGGTGTACAGCGCGAGTGCGATCCCCGACAGGATCAGCGAGTAACGCCACGGCAACGTCACCGCGGCGATGGTCAGCGGCACCAGATAATAAGAGACAAAGGGATTGGTCGAGCCGCCGGAGAAGTACAGCAGCGCGCTGTGGATAAACAGGTCGAATGCCAGTTGCACCGCGTATTCGAGCTCGGTCACCGGCCACGAGGTGCGCAGGCGGATGGCCGTCAGCAGGCAGACGATCGCCGAAAAACCCAAGGTGATGTCCAGCTGCAGCCAGGGCAGCGGCAGCAGATCGAACAGATAGGCGAACCCCACCGAGCCGGCCTGCGCACCCAGCACCAGAATACGAATGAAGGTCAGGCGCCAGAGGTTCTGACGGGTAGCGGAAAGCAGTTGCAAGGGGGCGAGCATGAGCTCTCCTGATGAGCGCTCCAGGCGAATCGGAGCGAGTATAACCAATGCGACAACAGTTGCCGTCAAAGTGCGTCAAAGCGCCACATTCATTTGATGTCCGCACAACGGTGCAGGAACAAGCCTTCGGGTTCACAGTCTCATGGGCATCCGTCGGCCGGGGCTTGCCACACGCCTCGGGACGGTTCGCCAAACAAGGAGTTTTTATGTTCAGCCTTCGCCCCACTGCCACATTGTTCACCCTCGGCGCACTCGCGCTGGCCAGCACCCCTGCCCTCGCCGACGACGTTCACTACAACCAGGTTTCGGTCCGTGCCGAGGTCAGCCAGGAAGTGCAGCGCGACCTGATGACCGTCACGCTGTACACCGAAGCGCAGAACACCGATCCCGCCAAACTGGCGGCCGGCGTTACTGAAACCCTGAACAAGGCCCTGGGCGAAGCGCGTCAGGTCAAGGACATCAACATTCGTCAGGGCAGCCGCAACAGCTACCCGGTCTACGACGACAAAGGCCAGAAGATCACCGGCTGGCGTGAGCATGCGGAAATTCGCCTGGAAAGCGCCGACTTTGCCGCCCTGTCGAAGTTGACCGGCGACTTGCTGGGCGGCGACATGAAGATGGGCGGCATGGACTTCTCGATCTCCAATCCCGCGCGCAAGACCAGCGAGGACGCGCTGCTCAAGGACGCCGTCACCGCCTTCCGCGCCCGCGCAAAACTGGTGACCGACGCACTGGGCGGCACCGGCTACAAGCTGGTCAACCTGAACCTCAACACCTCCGGTTTTCCGCAGCCGTACCTGCGCGCGCCGGTCATGATGATGAAGGCCGCGCGTGCCGACGCCGCGCCAACGCCGGATGTCGAAGCCGGCACCAGCCAGGTCAGCGTCGCAGCAGACGGTGTCATCGAAGTCGCTATCCCTTGATGCACGCGGCGGCAGCCGGCGGCTGCCGCTCTTTCCCTCGCACGCTCCCACTTTTTCCGGCCATCCCGTGGCCCCTTCCCCATCAGCGCGCCCCCTGTCTCCTACGCCTCAGGGCGATTCGACCGATTTCCACGCTGGCCGGAATACATAGAATTGTCCCCGGCAACACTCACCCTCAACACGCACCTAAGGCCGCCTGATCCACAGGGCACGGCCGTGCACAGCTAATGATTCAAGGAAGAATCCGATCATGCCTTTTCAAGCTCAACCCGTCATTCCGGTCGACATGACCACCTGCACGTTACGCAGCACGTTCGCGCTGGACCTGCTGACCCAAGTGGCCGAAAAACTCGTGCCAGATTCTTTCGCCCTGGAGATGAGCAACGTCTTCGGCAACGACATCCCGGCTCACCGCTACACGAATCTGCAGGACAAGCTGCTGGCGGGTGAAGTACACAACCCTGGGGTCCTCCTCTCCCGGGATCTAGGCTTCGAAGCGGACTACGACAACCGCGAGCGGGTCATCCGCGTCGATTGGGCATTCTTCGCTCGCACGACCGCCAATCCGCAGCACTACTGGTGGTTGTTGACGGCACTGCTCCACGAATTCGGTCACCACATCGACAACGTCCTGCGCCGGGAACTGACCGATGAGCAGGCGCCAGTGGCAACCGATGCGCCGTTCGAAGAGGGTCATCTATTTACTTTGTGGTTGACCGAAACAGCCTCCCCGTCGCGAGACGACATGACCTTCGCCACGTATGCCGAAGAGGCCTCCACCGAGCGTCAATACGCGATTTCCTGGAAGCAAGCCTGCGAAGCCATTCGCGACTATCTGGCCTCGACCGATCTGCGCTTCGAGCCATCGCACGCCCATTCTGATCGTGAGGCGTTCGAAGCGGGCACTGACACCAAAGGCAGCACTCACCAGACGATCGAATGGGTGCTGCAGGACTTCAAGCTCAGCCGAATGGAAATCGACGCCGTTTATTTCGGCAACTGGTTACGGGATTACTCTCAGGTTGTTGATCCCAAGATCACCCGCGCGGCGGACATCCCGGGCGAATTCCCGGCGACGCTGTCGCGCGACGCCTGGACCCGTCTGGTCGACGTGCTGGCGGCGAAAAAATTCATCGACCTGCGGATGCGCTACCCGAACGAAATGAAGGTCACGCCGGAGAAGCTGGGTGTCTATCGACCGACGGAGCACATCGACAATCCGTTGGTCATCGATCCGCCGTTCCCGGACCCGAAAGTGCGTGATCCGGACTTTGAAGCCTGGGTGCTGCCCGGCGACCCATCCCTGGGTGCCGAGCTCGCCACGTCGATGAAGCGCTACATCGGTAATGCGGTCGGCTACATGGAACAGGAGCTGCGGCTGGCCATGAAACACGGCCGTTCCCTCGACGGCCTGCGCAGTTTCGGCGCCGCACTGCATGTGGTCGAAGACTTGTTCGCCCATTCGAACTTCGTGGAGCTGAGCCTGATCAAGGCCGGGCATGTCAGGGTTCTGCCGTGGACAACGCCTGTTCACGTCAAATGGAATCTGCCCCTGGTCACAGGCACGTTCGGGGCCACCGACGTGGTGGCCAGTCTGGCAGGCCCCCTGGGCAAGATCCTCTTCTCCACCGAAGAGCTGCAGTTTGAAATCTCCCAGCCGGGTTATCGCTCGGACCGGGACAAAGTGATGCTGATACTGCTGAGCGAACATCCCGAACAGGCTTACTTCACTGCATTCAACGCGCTGCTCACGGCCAGGGACGGCATGGTGACGCTCGCTCAGGCGGTCGGTGTGGATACGCTCAGGCTCTACCGCTGGCTGCTCAACACCCCGGCAGCCATTTTGATCAACGCTTACAACAGCGCGGCGCAAGGCGTTCTGACCTGGATCGGCAACAGCGTCGACGATGCACAAACGCTGCTGGGCAGCGATCCAAACGAAGATCCAGACATCGAGCCCACCCACTCACAACTCTCCAAGGATCACGCTGAACACCCGCTTCACGATCTGGCGGCGCTGCTTGCCACCGAAGCCGTGCGCAGGGTCGCCCGGTCCATGGTCGATTACTGGGAGGGCAAACCTGGCGCAGACCCGGTCGCTGTGGCATCGGCCTTCTTTTGCCACCCGGCCGACAGCGAGTGGCAATACCCGATCGTCAACGCATGGGCGGCCAGCAATCCGGCGGAAGTGGCGCGCAGTGAATCAAAGAGTGAGCTGGACAGAACCCAGCAGTTGGCGATCGACGAGCTCCGCGCCATTCAGAACACGCTCATCAAGGACAGTCAGAACTACCTGAATGAGGTGCTAAACACCAAGCTGCCAGCGCCGTCACGCCTTCAGCGGTATCTGGAGGAAGGGTTCATGAAGCTGGCGTCCGAAACCACGTGGTGGAAAGACCTGCAGCAAATCATCAAGTAATAAGCTTATGAATTTCCGAGGCTTGTTGCCCGAGTGAGCCGTGCGGCATTCTTGGCTGTCTATCATCCTGTCGATGAATTCAGGCATGAGTGCCGCACTTAATGAGGTTCACATGGACACATCCTTCAAACCCCTGCTCCTGGCAGCGGCCATGGCACTTTGCGTTCCTTCGGTCCAGGCGGCCAGCACCCTCGTGTATTGCTCGGAAGCCAGCCCTGCCGGTTTCGATCCCAGCCAGTACACCAGCGGCACCGAGTTCGATGCGTCAGCAGAGACCGTCTTCAATCGCCTGACCCAGTTCAAGCGCGGCGGCACAGACGTCGAGCCTGGCCTGGCAACCCAATGGGACGTGTCCGACGACGGCTTGACCTACACCTTTCACTTGCGGCCTGGCGTGAAATTCCACACCACGGACTATTTCAAACCGACCCGCGACTTCAACGCCGATGACGTGCTGTTCACCTTCAACCGCCTGCTGAACCCGGATGACCCGTTCCGCAAGGCGTACCCGTCCGAGTCGCCGTACTTCACTGACATGGGCATGAACACCACCATCAAGCAGGTCGAAAAGGTCGACGATCAGACCGTCCGCTTCAAGCTGAACAACATCGATGCCGCGTTCATCCAGAATCTGGCGATGAGCTTCGCCTCGATTCAATCGGCTGAATACGCGGCGCAACTGATCAAGCAGGGCAAGGCTGGCGACATCAACCTGAAGCCGATCGGTACAGGGCCGTTCGTGTTCAAGCGCTATCAGAAAGACGCGCAGATCCGTTACGTCGGCAACACGGAATACTGGAAGCCGGAGGACGTGAAGCTCGACAACCTGATCTTCTCGATCAATACCGACGCCGCCACCCGCCTGCAGAAACTCAAGACCGGCGAATGCCAGATCAGCGGGTATCCGCGCCCGCAGGACATCGAAGAAGCGCAGAAGGACCCGAACCTCAAGGTGCTGAGCCAGGCCGGTTTCAACCTGGGCTTTCTGGCGTACAACGTGACTCATCCCCCGCTCGATCAGTTGAAGGTGCGTCAGGCGCTGGACATGGCCATCGACAAGCCGGCCATCATCAAGGCGGTGTACCAGGGCGCCGGGCAGTTGGCACAGAACGCTCTGCCACCGGCGCAGTGGAGCTTTGATCCGAACATCAAGGACGCGCCCCACGATCCGGCAAAAGCGAAGCAGCTGCTCAAGGAGGCGGGCGTTGCACCGGGCACGCAGATCAACCTGTGGGCGATGACCGTGCAGCGCGCGTCCAACCCGAACGCGCGCATGTCGGCGCAGATGATTCAGTCGGACTGGGCGAAGATCGGCATCAAGGCCAACATCGTCAGCTATGAATGGGGCGAGTACATCAAGCGCGCCAAGGCGGGCGAGCATGACGTGATGATCTACGGCTGGACCGGTGACAATGGCGATCCCGACAACTGGCTCGGCGTGCTGTACAGCTGTGGCGCGGTGAAGGGCAGCAACTACGCCAAATGGTGCAACCCCAGCTACGACAAACTGGTGACCCAGGCCAAGCTGACCAGCAACCGCGATGAGCGCATCAAGCTGTACCAGCAGGCGCAGAACATCCTGAAAAAGGACGTGCCGATCACCCCGATCGCCAATTCCAAAGTGTTTCAGCCGATGCGCAACGAGGTTCAGGATTTCAAACTCAGCCCGTTTGGCCTGACCCCCTTCTACGGCGTCAGCCTGACCAAATAATCAGGACAAACCAACAGCGAAGTAACACTTGATGACCGAAGCGGGTGCAATCGCCACGTTGCGATGCACCCTTTTGGTGCTGCAAAGATATCGATATGCGACACGCAAACGTTCAACAGCGTCAGAAATTACACTTATGCGACATTCGTGTACGTTCGTGCCACTGTTTGTCACCTCGCTGGCGCCAACATCTTGCTTTGGGTATGGCGCCTGCATAAGTATCCGTGGGACAGGCTCAAAAGGCCGTACCCTCAATCAAAAAATGACAACAACTGAGGCCACCATGCTCAAAAAAGCGGTCATTCCGTTTCTTCTCGGCGCAGGTTTGATCGCCAGCGCTCCCTTCGCCCATGCAGCATCGAGTCTGGTGTTCTGCTCCGAAGGCAGCCCTGCTGGTTTCGATCCAGGTCAATACACCACCGGTACCGACTTCGATGCTTCGGCCGAGACCGTTTTCAACCGTTTGAGCCAGTTCGAACGTGGCGGCACCGCTGTGATTCCAGGCCTGGCCACCAGCTGGGACGTTGCCCCGGATGGCCTGACCTACACCTTCCACCTGCGTGAAGGTGTGAAATTCCATACCACGCCGTACTTCAAACCGACGCGTACCTTCAATGCCGATGACGTGCTGTTCACGTTCAACCGCATGATCAACAAGGACGACCCGTTCCGTAAGGCGTACCCCACCGAATTCCCGTACTTCACCGACATGGCGATGGACACCAACATCACCAAGATCGAGAAGGTCGACGATCACACCGTCAAAATGACCCTCGGCACCGTCGATGCTGCCTTCATCCAGAACCTGGCGATGAGCTTCGCCTCCATTCAGTCCGCTGAATACGCCGCGCAGTTGCTCAAACAAGGCAAACCGGAAGACATCAACCAGAAGCCGATCGGCACTGGCCCGTTCGTGTTCAAGAGCTACCAGAAAGACTCCAACATCCGCTTCACCGGGAACAAGGACTACTGGAAGCCTGAAGACGTCAAAGTCGACAACCTGATTTTCGCCATCACCACTGACGCCTCGGTTCGTGCGCAGAAGCTGAAGAAAGGCGAATGCCAGATCACCGCCTACCCACGTCCGGCTGACCTCGCTCCGCTGAAGGCTGACCCCGCGCTGAAGATGCCTGATCAGGCCGGCTTCAACCTGGGCTACATCGCCTACAACGTGATGCCGAAGATCAAGGGCGAAGACAAGCCGAACCCGCTGGCTGACCTGAAAGTACGTCAGGCGCTGGACATGGCCGTCGACAAGAAAGCGATCATTGACGCGGTGTATCAGGGCGCAGGCCAACTGGCCACCAACGCCATGCCGCCGACCCAATGGTCCTACGACACCACGATCAAAGATGCACCGTTTGATGTCGCCAAGGCCAAGGACCTGCTCAAGCAGGCGGGCGTGAAGGAAGGTACCGAAATCACCCTCTGGGCGATGCCGGTTCAGCGTCCTTACAACCCGAACGCCAAGCTGATGGCCGAGATGCTCCAGAACGACTGGAAGAAGATCGGCATCAACGCCAAGATCGTGTCCTACGAGTGGGGCGAGTACATCAAGCGCGCCAAGGCGGGCGAAAACGGCGCCATGCTGATTGGCTGGAGCGGCGACAACGGTGATCCGGACAACTGGCTGGGTACTCTGTTTGGCTGTGACGCCCTCAACGGCAACAACTTCGCCAAATGGTGTGACAAGCCGTTCGATACCTTGATCCATCAGGCCAAGGAAACCACCGATCAGGCCAAACGCACCGAGCTGTACAAGCAGGCTCAACATCTGCTCAAAGATGCCGTGCCTATGACCCCCATTGCTCACTCGACTGTTTATCAGCCAATGCGCAAGGAAGTTCAGGACTTCAAGATCAGCCCGTTCGGTCTGAACTCGTTCTACGGCGTCAGCGTCAGCGGCAAGTAATACGTCCAGATGACCACTCGGTCGCGTTGCCCCAGGGCGACGCGATCGCGTTGTTATGTGCTCGATCGTTAAATGAAATTGACTATCGTTAGATGCGTAGCGATTGGCGGTTAGCGCCTGTCCGACAGCCCCTGCCTACTTACGATAAGCACTTTTCCTACAAACTTTGAAGCACGCGTAACTATGGACTGTGGGGCGCCAGAGACATACCTTCTGACAAGCCGCAAATACAGTCCGTTGTCTATCTTGAACAGTGAGATGTATCAGGCGTTGATTCTCCATTTGCGCAAACGATTGCCATGGATTGCGCAGGCATTGCCATTCAATGCGCCTCTCACGATAAGGAATATCATGCGTCCAACTATCGTTATGCCGTCACTTATTGCCGCTGGACTCCTGGCTATGACGCCCGTTGTTCAGGCCGCCAGCAAAAGCCTGGTCTTCTGTTCGGAAGGCAGCCCGGCCGGGTTTGATATTGGCCAGTACACCTCCGGTACTGACAACGATGCCGCCGAGCCGATCTACAACCGTCTCGCCGAGTTCGCACGCGGCGAGACCAGCGTCGTGCCTGCTCTCGCAACGAGCTGGGACATCTCCCCTGACAACCTGACCTACACGTTCCATCTGCGCGAAGGGGTCAAGTTCCACAGCAACAAGCTCTTCACGCCCACGCGCGATTTCAATGCCGACGACGTGCTATTCACCTTCAATCGCATGCTGCACAAGGACCATCCATTCCGCGTGGCGTATCCGACGGAGTTCCCGTTCTTCACCAGCATGGGCCTGGACAAAAACATCAAGTCGGTGGAAAAGACCGACCCAATGACCGTGGTGTTCACGCTCAACAACGTTGATGCGGCATTCATCCAGAATGTTTCGATGAACTTTGCGTCCATTCTGTCTGCTGAATACGCTGACAAACTGATGACCTCGGGTGATGTACGCGACATTAACCAGGCGCCCATTGGCACCGGCCCGTTTGTGTTTCAGCGCTATCAAAAAGATTCGCAAATTCGCTACGTGAAAAACAAACAGTTCTGGGACCCGAGTCGGGTCAAGATTGATCAGTTGATCTTTGCGATCAATACAGATGCGTCGGTGCGGGTTCAAAAACTCAAAAAGAACGAGTGTCAGGTCACTTTGAATCCACGCCCGGCGGACGTTGAATCGATCAAAGAGGACAAGAACCTGAGGGTCATCGAAAAGCCTGGGTTCAACCTCGGATACATTACCTACAACGTCCGCCACGCCCCGCTGGACAACTTGCAGGTTCGCCAGGCGCTGGACATGGCGGTGGATAAAAAAGCGATCATCGAGGCGGTGTACCAGGGCGCCGGGCAACTGGCCCAGAACGCCATGCCACCGACCCAGTGGTCCTACGACGACACGGTCAAGGACGCGCCCTACAACCCGGAAAAAGCCCGCGAGTTGCTGCGCGCCGCCGGCGTCAAGGAAGGCACCGAACTGACCCTGTGGGCGATGCCGGTCCAGCGCCCTTACAACCCCAACGCCAAGCTGATGGCCCAGATGCTCCAGGCCGACTGGGCCAAGGTGGGCATCAAGGCGACCATCGTCAGTTACGAGTGGGGCGAATACCTCAAGCGCAGCAAGAACGGCGAGCATGACATTTCGCTGATCGGCTGGACCGGCGACAACGGCGATCCGGACAACTGGATGGGCACGCTCTACAGCTGCGCGTCCATCGGCGGCAATAATTACTCGATGTGGTGCGACGAGAAATACGACGCCCTGGTCAAGGCCGCCGTCTCGAACACCAACAAAGACCAGCGGATCGCGCTGTACAAACAAGCTCAGCATTACCTGAAAGAACAGGTGCCCATTACGCCGATTGCCCACTCGACGGTGATTCAGCCGATGCGCAAGGAAGTGCAAGGTTTCCTGGTGAGCCCGTTCAACCGCAACAACTTCTCGGGCGTCAGCATCGCCGACTGATTCAAAAACATGCCTGGGGGCGCAACCACGCCCTTTGGCATTGCTTTATCCGCGTTTCGCCGGATAGGCAAGAAAATGGCCCATGGGGCCGCACCACCGAGCGGGCTACACCATAAAAAGCCCGCCTCTAAAAAAGCAGCAATCGGGAGCTTCAGAACGTGAAAAAAGCCAGCACCGCTGTATTCGCCTTATCCGTCCTCGCCATCAGCGTCGCGGCCCAGGCAGAGCCGACCAGTCAGGAATTCGTTCCGACCACACTGGCCACCACCAACCTCCAGGGCGAAGCAAAGGGCTTTCTGGAAGACTCGAAACTGACCGGTTCGACCAAGAACTGGTACGCCAACGAACTGCTGCGCCGTGGCGGCGAGTTCCGCCGCAGCGAGAACGGCGTTGTGGTCGACAGTGACCCGCGCCGGATCAACTGGGTTCAGGGCACCATCGTTGATTACAGCTCGGGCTTCACCCAGGGCACTGTCGGCTTCGCCACGCAAATGGCGGTCTACAACGCCGTCGCGCTGGACCGTGACAAAGACGACCTGATGGGCGGCGCCAACCGTACGCTGACCGAAAACAATGGTGACCCTGTTGGGCAGTGGAGCAAGTTGGGCCTGGGCAATATCAAGGCGCGCGTCTCCAACACGACCCTGACCGCCGGCCGTCAGTCGATGAACACCCCGGTGCTGGCTTACATCGGCAACCGTGCGCTGCCTTCGAGCTTCGAAGGGGTGAGCGTGCTGAGTGAAGAGTTCAACAACATCTCGATCCAGGCCGGCAGCTTCGACCGCGTATCGCCACGCACCGAGCAGAGCCTGACCAAGTTCCGTTCCGAGTACACCAACAACACCGCCACCGCCGATCGCGTTGACATGGCGGGCGTTGATTACAAACCCTTCAAAAGCCTGACCACCAGCTTCTACGCGTCCAACGTCGAAGACTTCTGGCATCAGTACTACTTCGCCTTCAC
Organism: Pseudomonas sp. W2Oct36; assembly: GCF_041060465.1. Lineage (NCBI taxonomy): Bacteria > Pseudomonadati > Pseudomonadota > Gammaproteobacteria > Pseudomonadales > Pseudomonadaceae > Pseudomonas > Pseudomonas sp. W2Oct36. The sequence goes on along the minus strand of NZ_JAUERW010000006.1, from coordinate 56,080 downwards.
CCACGAACTGGGTGACCCCGATGTACTGGGCCTGAGCACCAACCTGAACTACTACAAGACCAAGGATTCCGGTCAGAAGAAGATGGGCGAGATCGACAACGACACGTACAGCCTGTCGTTGACCGCCACTCACAAGGCGCACAGTTTCAGCGTCGCGTACCAGGAAGTCGAAGGCGACACCTACTTCGACTACGTCCACGACACCAACGCGATCTTCCTGGCCAACTCCCTGCTGTCGGACTTCAACGGCCCGAACGAGAAGTCGGTGCAGCTGAGCTACCTGCTGAACATGGCTGACTACGGCGTGCCGGGTCTGAAATTCAACATCTATCAAGCGCGCGGTTTCGACATCGACGGCACCCATTACAAAGGCACCGCTTACGATGTCCGCGGCATGGACGGCGAAAATCACTACGAATACGGTGTCGGCTCGTCGTACACCCTGCAGTCCGGCCCGCTGAAGGCCTCCACGATGCGTGCGACCTACACCACTCACCGCGCGAGCGCCAACCAGGCCGACGGCAACATCAACGAGTTCCGTCTGGTGACCACCATTCCATTCAACATTATGTAATCAGCACGATCGATCGGGCCTCAAGGTGCGGTTTACCGAACTTCGTGGCCCGATACCGACTCACTAATGGCTTCATCACTTGCGGAGTGCGTTACTTGAAATCGACATTCAAACTCGCAACATTGCGCAGCGCGATCGCACTGGCGGTATTCAGCGTTGCGGTCGGCGTATCGGCCAAGCCTCTGGTGGTCTGCACCGAAGCCAGCCCGGAAGGTTTCGACACGGCGCTCTACACCACCGCCGTGACCGCCGATGCTTCGGCGGAAACCATTTACAACCGTCTGGTGGATTTCAAGCCAGGCACCACGGAAATCGTTCCGGCATTGGCCGACACGTGGGAGATCAGCGATGACGGCCTGACCTACACGTTCCACCTGCGCAAGGGCGTCAAGTTTCACACCACCGAATACTTCAAACCGACCCGCGACATGAACGCCGATGACGTGGTCTGGAGCTTCCAGCGTCAACTGGACCCCAACCACCCTTGGCACAAACAGTCGGAGGTCGGTTACCCGTACTTCGAAAGCATGGGTTTCAAAGAGCTGCTGAAGAGCGTCGAGAAAGTCGACGACAGCACCGTCAAGTTCACCCTGACACGCCGCGAATCACCGTTCCTGGCTGACGTCGCCATGGCCTTTGCCTCGGTGTACTCGGCGGAATACGCCGATCAGTTACTCAAGGCCAACAAGACCGGCAACCTCAACAGCCAGCCCATCGGCACCGGTCCGTTTATTTTCCAGCGTTATGCCAAGGACGCTCAGGTCCGCTTCAAGGCCAACCCGGAGTATTTCCGTGGCAAGCCGCCGGCTGACACCCTGATCTTCGCCATCGCTACCGACAACAACGTGCGCCTGCAGAAGCTCAGGGCCAACGAGTGTCAGGTTGCGTTGTACCCGAAGCCGGACGACATTCCGAACATCAAGAAAGATCCGAACCTCAAGGTCGATGAGCTGAACTCGATGACCACCGCGTACATCGCCATGAACACCACGCACAAATACATGAGCGATGTGCGAGTGCGTAAAGCGATCGAGATTGCGTTTGATAAGGAAGCCTACGTCAAAGCTTTGTTTGGCAAGGACAATGCCACCGTCGCCGTGAACCCGTATCCGGACACGCTGCTGGGTTACAACAAAGACCTGAAAAACCCTGCCCACGATCTGGACAAGGCGCGCGCCCTGCTCAAGGAAGCCGGCGTTCCGGAAGGCACCGTGCTGACCCTGTTCACGCGCAACGGCGGCGGTCCGACCAACCCTAATCCGGCCATGGGCGCACAAATGATGCAGTCCGACCTGGCCAAAGTCGGCATTAAGTTAGATATACGCGTCATGGAATGGGGCGAAATGCTCAAACGTGCCAAAAACGGCGAACACGACATGGTGTCGGCCGGCTGGTCAGGTGACAATGGCGACCCTGATAACTTCCTGACCCCACTGCTCAGTTGCGAGGCCGCCAAGAACGGCGAAAACTACTCGCGCTGGTGTAATCAGAAGTTCCAGACGTTGATCGATCAGGCTAGGGAAAAAACCGACCCGGCCGAACGCGCTTCGCTCTACGAGCAGGCTCAAGTGATCTTCAATCAGGACCTGCCGTGGATCAGCATGGCCCACACCAAGGTGTTCACTGCAATGCGCAACAACGTGGAGGGTTACCACATCAGCCCTCTCACCACTAATAACTTCGCTACCACCCAAGTGAAGTAGAAGAAGAATCCGGCGGGCTCTGCTACCCAGAGACCTGCCGGTACCTGATGAGGTACACGAGAAGATGTTTAGTTTTATCGCTCGCCGAGTGGGGTTGCTCATACCCACCTTCTTCGGCATCACCTTGCTGACCTTCGCCCTGATTCGCCTGATTCCGGGCGACCCTGTCGAAGTCATGATGGGTGAACGCCGGGTCGATCCGGAAATGCACGCCCAAGCCATGGAACGTCTTGGCCTGAACAAACCCCTTTATGCGCAATACATCGATTACGTCGGTAAGCTCGCCCATGGCGACCTGGGCGAATCGCTGCGTACGCGCACAAGCGTGTGGTCCGAATTCACTTCGCTGTTCCCGGCAACCCTGGAACTGTCGATTGCGGCGCTGATCTTCGCAGGCATTCTCGGGCTGCTGGCCGGTGTGATTGCGGCATTGAAGCGAGGATCCCTGTTCGACCATGGGGTCATGGGCATCTCCCTGGCGGGGTACTCGATGCCGATCTTCTGGTGGGGCCTGATCCTCATCATGTTTTTCTCGGTATCCCTGGGCTGGACCCCGGTATCGGGACGTATCGACCTGCTGTACGACATTCCCCCCAAAACCGGCTTCATGCTGATCGACACTCTGCTCAGCGATGAAGAAGGTTCGTTCATGGACGCCCTGCGTCACCTGATTCTGCCGGCCATCGTGCTGGGTACCATCCCGTTGGCGGTCATCGCCCGGATGACGCGCTCCTCGATGCTCGAAGTCCTGCGTGAAGACTACGTGCGCACCGCCCGCGCCAAGGGCCTGTCGCCGGCTCGCGTGGTGTTCGTTCACGGCCTGCGCAACGCGCTGATCCCGGTGCTGACGGTGTTTGGTCTGCAGGTGGGCACGCTGCTGGCCGGTGCGGTTCTGACCGAAACGATCTTCTCCTGGCCGGGTATCGGCAAGTGGCTGATCGAGGCCATTGGCGCCCGTGACTACCCTGTCGTGCAAAACGGCATCCTGCTAATCGCCTGCCTGGTGATTCTGGTCAACTTCGTGGTGGACATCCTCTACGGCTTTGCCAACCCACGCATTCGTCATCAGCGCTGAGATCCCTTTTTATGAGCACACCTACTCCCGTAGTAGCAGTCGATCAAAGCCTGCTCTACCCGTCCGTCTACAAAGAGTTCTGGCAGCACTTCTCCAAGAACAAGGGCGCCGTCGCGGGCCTGGCGTTCATGCTGGTGATCGTGTTCTGCGCCCTGTTCGCGCCGTGGGTTGCCCCCCATGACCCGAGCGAGCAATACCGCGATTTCCTGCTGACCCCGCCGGTCTGGCTTGAAGGCGGCCAATGGCAGTTTCTGCTGGGCACCGATGAACTGGGCCGCGACCTGCTGTCGCGTCTGATTCAGGGTTCGCGCCTGTCGCTGCTGATCGGTTTGTCGTCGGTGGTGATGTCGCTGATTCCGGGCATCCTCATGGGCCTGCTGGCCGGTTTCTTCCCGAAAATCCTCGGCCCGACCATCATGCGTCTGATGGATATCATGCTGGCGCTGCCGTCGCTGCTGCTGGCGGTGGCCATCGTCGCGATCCTCGGCCCTGGCCTGATCAACACCGTCATCGCCATCGCCATCGTTTCCCTGCCGTCCTACGTGCGTCTGACCCGTGCAGCCGTTATGGGCGAACTGAACCGTGACTACGTGACCGCCGCGCGTCTGGCCGGCGCAACGCTACCGCGCCTGATGTTCATCACCGTGCTGCCCAACTGCATGGCGCCGCTGATCGTTCAGGCCACCTTGAGTTTCTCCTCGGCGATCCTCGACGCTGCGGCGCTGGGCTTCCTGGGTCTGGGTGTACAACCGCCGACGCCTGAGTGGGGCACCATGCTCGCTTCGGCCCGCGACTACATCGAACGCGCCTGGTGGGTGGTGAGCCTCCCGGGTCTGACCATTTTGCTCAGCGTGCTGGCAATCAACCTGATGGGCGACGGTCTGCGCGATGCGCTGGACCCGAAACTCAAGAACGCCGCCTGAGGACGTCCGAATGTCTCTTTTAAACATCAAGAACCTCAACGTGCGCTTCGGCGACGCCACGGCCACCCCGGTCGTCGACGGCCTGGATCTGGCCGTCGACAAGGGCGAAGTGCTGGCGATCGTGGGCGAATCGGGTTCGGGTAAATCCGTGACCATGATGGCGCTCATGGGCCTGATCGAGCACCCCGGCATCGTCACCGCCGACGCCCTGGTCTTCGACGGCAAGGACATGCTCACGCTCAATGCGCGCCAGCGTCGCAAGATCGTCGGCAAAGACATGTCGATGGTCTTTCAGGACCCGATGACCGCGCTGAACCCGAGCTACACCGTGGGCTTCCAGATCAAGGAAGTGCTCAAGCAGCACTTGGGTCTGTCCGGACGCGCGGCCCACCAGCGCGCGCTTGAGCTGTTGCAGAAAGTAGAGATTCCGGGCGCCGCACAGCGTCTGGACGCCTACCCGCATCAACTCTCGGGCGGCATGAGCCAGCGTGTTGCGATCGCCATGGCCATCGCCGGCGAGCCGAAGCTGCTGATCGCCGACGAGCCGACCACCGCATTGGACGTGACCATCCAGGCGCAGATCATGGACCTGCTGCTGGCCCTGCAAAAAGAGCAGGACATGGCGCTGGTGCTCATCACCCACGACCTTGCCGTGGTGGCTGAAACCGCTCAGCGGGTCTGCGTGATGTATGCCGGCCAAGCCGTGGAAGTGGGTCAGGTGCCGGGGCTGTTTGACGTCCCGGCGCACCCGTACAGCGAAGCACTGCTGGCGGCGATTCCCGAGCACAGCATGGGCGCCGCGCGCCTGTCGACGCTGCCGGGTATCGTTCCGGGTCGCTACGACCGCCCAAGTGGTTGCCTGCTGTCGCCGCGCTGCCCTTACGTCCAGGACAAATGCCGCCAGCAACGCCCGGGCCTCGACCCGAAAGCCCATAGCCTGGCGCGTTGCTTCTTTCCGCTGAATCAGGAGGTGGCGTGATGAGCGAAATCGTACTGACCGCTCGTGACCTTACTCGTCACTACGATGTGTCCCGTGGGCTGTTCAAGCCCCATGCAACCGTGCGCGCGCTCAATGGCGTGTCGTTCGAACTCGAAGCTGGCAAGACCCTGGCGGTGGTCGGTGAGTCCGGCTGCGGCAAGTCCACGCTGGCCCGCGCGCTGACGCTGATCGAAGAGCCTTCTTCGGGATCGCTGAAAATCGCCGGTCAGGAAGTCACCGGCGCGACCAAGGCACAACGCAAACAGCTGCGCAAAGACGTACAGATGGTGTTTCAGAGCCCGTATGCGTCGCTCAATCCGCGGCAGAAGGTCGGCGATCAACTGGGCGAGCCCCTGCTGATCAACACCCGCCTTTCCGCCGCCGAACGTCGCGAGAAAGTGCAGGCGATGATGGCTCAGGTCGGTCTGCGTCCCGAGCACTATCAGCGCTACCCGCACATGTTCTCCGGCGGTCAGCGTCAACGTATCGCACTGGCGCGGGCGATGATGCTGCAGCCTAAAGTGCTGGTGGCGGACGAACCGACTTCCGCGCTCGACGTGTCGATTCAGGCTCAGGTGCTGAACCTGTTCATGGACCTGCAACAAGAGTTCAACACCGGCTACGTGTTCATCTCCCACAACCTGGCGGTGGTGCGTCACGTCGCCGACACCGTGCTGGTGATGTACCTCGGTCGCCCGGCCGAGATGGGTCCCAAGGATGAGATCTACAACCGCCCTCTGCACCCGTACACCCAGGCGCTGCTGTCGGCGACCCCGACGATCCACCCGGACCCGTCGAAGCCGAAGATCAAAATCGTCGGCGAATTGCCTAACCCGCTGAACCCGCCGTCCGGCTGCGCGTTTCACAAGCGCTGCCCGTACGCGACAGAGCGCTGCGCCGCCGAAGTGCCGGAGCTGCGCTGGGTCGACAACCGTCAGGTTGCCTGCCATTACGCGGAACAGTTTGTGGCGTGATGGTTGAGTAAGAAAAAGGCCGTTGCGTGCGAGCGCAACGGCTTTTTTTGTGGCTGGCGTAGGACTGGCTTTAGCCGGGAATTGCAGTGTAGGCTGGCTTTAGCCGGGAATTGCTTTTAGTAGGACCGGCTTTAGCCGGGAATGACCCGACAGGCTCACAAGCAGATCCGATCAATACACATCACGCCGATACCGACCCTGCTCGATCAAATCCCGAACGGCGTCTTCACCCAGCAGCGCGTTCAACGCCGCATCGACACCCGCCGCCATACCTTCGAGGCTGCCGCAGATGTAGATCACAGCGCCCTCGGCCAGCCAGCGACGCAGCTCATCAGCGGCCTCCCGCACGCGATCCTGCACGTAGATCTTCTCAGCCTGATCCCGGGAAAACGCTAGGTCCAGACGCGCCAGTTCCCCACTCGCCAGCCAGCCCTTTAGCTCATCCGCGCAGTGGAAATCGTGGGCAGCGTGGCGCTCGCCAAACAGCAGCCAGTTGCGCTGCTCACCCGACGCGACGCGCGCCTTGAGCAAACTGCGCAGGCCCGCCAGTCCGGTGCCATTACCGATCAAGATCATGGGTGCCGATTCGGCCGGCAGGTGGAAACCACTGTTGCGGCGCACCCGCAGACTGATCGCGCCGCCCACCGCAGCATGCTCGGTCAGCCAGCCCGAACACAGCCCGAGGCGGCCATCGGGGTGCAGTTCCTGACGCACGATCAGCTGCAATACACCGTCCTCGGGAATCGACGCGATTGAATACTCGCGCATCGCCAGCGGAATCAGCGCGTCGATCAACGCCTGCGCGTGCAAGCCCACCAGATGGCTGCGATTCACCGGTAATTGCCGCGAGCACAAGGCTTGGCCGAGGGTCTCGCTCAAGCCATCGACAGTGACCTGCGTATCAGCAGGAATGCCCAGACCGGACAGGAACTGCTCGACCGCAGAGGCCGGGTTGCGCGGTAATACCTCCACCAGATCGCCGGCCTCCCAGAGGGTTGTCGAATCGGCTGTCAGGCCGAGCAAGAACACTTTCGAACCCACGCTTCCGGGGTTCAGCCATTCCCGGGCCACCAGCCTCCAGTTGTGATACTCCGCCGCTTGCCAGACGGTCGTCGGCGTCGAGCCGGTCAACTGGCCCAGTTGCTGTTGCCAGTGTTGCAGCGCCGCACCGTCGCCGCTGTCCACTTCCACCGGTGCGAACAGCGTGCGTCCGCCGCGCTCCGCCAGCCAGCCATGCAGCCGCTGAGCGAACCCGCAGAACTGCTGATACTGACGATCGCCCAGCCCAAGCACCGCGTAGTTGAGATTGTCCAGCGCCAGCGGCCGACCCAGCACCTTGCGCTCAAATCCGCGGGCGCTGTCGGGCGCCTCGCCGTCGCCGAAGGTACTCACGACGAACAGCGCATTGCGGCTCTGATAGAGGTCCTGCTCGGTGATGTCGCCCAGACGCTGCACCTTCACCGGCACACCTGCGGTTTGCAGCTGGCCGGCCGTCTGCCAGGCGAGTTGCTCGGCGAACCCGCTCTGGCTGGCAAAGCCGATCAACCAGGCCGCGCCCTGCTCGCCCGTCGTCGTCGACACTTCACCGCGAGCGTTGCGAATGTCGCGCTTCTTGCGTCGGCGGTCCAGGTAGAGCAACCAGCCGGTGATGAAGAACAGCGGCATCAACAACGCGGCAACGGTCACAACGATGCGTCCGATCAGGCCGAAGTAGCTGCCGGTGTGCAGCGCATAGTTGCTGATCAACAACTGAGAACCGAGGCCTTTCTCGGAATAGCGCGACACCGCCTTGAGCGTGCCATCGGCCGGATCGAGGCTGATCTGGTTCAAGGCACGGGCATGCGGCGCGGTTTTAAGGAGGTAAAACACCGTGGCCATCTGGCCCGGTGCCTGGGGCATGCGCAGGTTGTAGGCCTTGAGATCCGGGCCGGCAGCGCTCTGGATGGTCTGCCAGATGGCGTCATAGTCCGGCGCCGAGGCCGCGATTTCCTTGGGTGCCTCTTTCGCAGCAGGGACTGGACGCGCCCCTGCGCCACGGCGCTGATCGCCCGCCACGGGAGGATCGCCAATCAGCTTGGTCATGCCGTTGCTGAACCAGTCGTAGGACCACATCAGACCGGTGATCGCCAGCAGCAGATAGATGATCAGGCACCAGGTGCCGAATACCGAATGCAGGTCCCAGTTGAAACTGCGTCCCTTCTTCGCCCAGTCCATGGTCAGCCAGACGCGCCAGTTCAGCGGCTTGCGCGGCCAGCGCAGATAGAGCCCGGAGAGGCAGAAGAAAATGAGGATCAACGTGCAGGCTGCGGTGACTTGCTTGCCGTATTCCCCTGCAGCCAGGAATCGGTGCAGGTTGAGGATGAACCCGAAGAAGTCCTGACCGACGGCATCCTCGGTGAACGCGCCGGTGTAGGGATTGAAGTTGTGCATCTCGCCGCGGCGCTGGCCGGGCGGCGGTGTGAACCAGACCTGGGCGATCCTGTCGCCGCCGACATCGATGCGGAACATCGCTACCTTGTCTTTGCCCTGGGCTTCAACCTTGCCGACCATTTCCGCCAGTGACAGTTGGCGACCCTGGGGCTGCACGAACAACACGTCAGGGTTGAGCGCGTCGACGATTTCGTCTTCGAAGGAGTACAGCGCGCCCGTGATCCCCATCAGGGCAAGCACAAGACCGGCCGTGATCCCGAAGAACCAGTGCACTTGAAACAGGACTTTCTTCAACACCCTCGACCCCTCACTCACCCGCTGCGGCGCGCATTATGCGCACAAACGGCATACATTCTCATCTGTGGCTGATTCTTGATGCAGAACCAGTGGGAGCGGTCTTGCCCTGACACCCCGCGCTCGCCTGGCCAGCGCAAAACTTGTGGGAGTGAGCTTGCTCACGAAGAGGCCGGTACATTCAGCCACTTTCTCTGAAGACTGAAAGTAAGCATTCGCGAGCAAGCTCGCTCCCACAAGTGACGTGTCCGAATCCGGATCAGAAGTGGAAGCTGGCACTCATCAGCGCGGTACGTCCGGCGGCCATGTGGGCGTAGTGGGTGGTGAAGACCTGATCGTAATAACGCTTGTCGGTCAGGTTCTGCACGTTCAGCTGCAAGTCAACGTTCTTGGTCAGCGCGTACGTGGCCATGGCGTCGTAGCGCCAGTAGGACGGCACTTCCACCGAGTTGGCTTCGTTGCCGAAACGCGAATCGACGAAGGTCGCGCCGCCGCCCACGGTCAGCTTCGGCATCAGTTCGTAGGTCGACCAGAAATTGAAGCTGTTGCGCGGCGTGCTCGGCATGTGATTGCCCTCGTCCGCCTTGCTGGTTGCGCTGACGATCTCGCTCTCCATGTAGGTGTAACCGCCGTAGACTTTCCATTTGCCGGTAATGTTGCCGCTGTAGGTCAGCTCCAGACCGTCGACACGCTGCTCGCCGTCCAGCACCTGAAACGTCGCGTTGTCAGGATCGGTCACCCGCGCGTTGGTCTTCTCGGTGCGGAACAGCGCAGCCGTCAGCGACAAATTGTCGTCGAAGAAATCCCACTTGGTGCCCAGCTCGTAGTTGCGGTTCTTTTCCGGATCGAGGTTGGCGTTGTTCGCCGCGATTTCCAGGCCGCCATTGCCGCTGGTCTCACCCGACGGGTTGCTGGACGTCGACCACGCCGCGTAGATACTGCCGTTCGGCAGCGGCTTGTAGGTCACGCCGACCTGGTAATTCCACAGCTGGCTGGTGTTCTCGCGCTTGAAGCTGCCCGCCACCGAACCGCGGCCACCGGTGCTGTAACCGCTGGAGCGCACGTCGTAATCGTCATAGCGCAGGCCCAGGTTCAACGACCACTGTTCGTTGAATTTCAACGTGTCGAAGACATAGGCGGCACTGGTTTTGGTGTCGGTATCGGTGAACGCGCGGCTGTCGGTGACGGTGCCGTTCCAGTCGTCTTTCGGCGACGGGTTGGACAGGCTGGTGCAGTCGCCCGACGCCAGCAGCGCAGCGTTACAGGTCGAGCCGATGGTCCCGCCGCTGGCGCTGAGCACGTTGTAGCCGCGGTTGTGGGTGTCCTGATACGAAAATTCGAGACCGGTCACCAGGCTGTGCTGAATGAAGCCGGTGTCGAATTTCGCTTGCAGGTCGGTCTGGTTGACGAAGCCGCTGGAGGTGGAGTTGCGGCTCTTCGCCGAGCGCGAGACCAGTCCCCTGGCGACGTTGCCGCGGCTGTCGTCCGGGTTGGTGACGATATAGTCCAGGGTCGAGCGCGACATGCGGAAGCTGTTGGAGATCGTCAGGTTGTCGTTGAGGTCATGTTCGAGGCGGATCGTGCCGCTGTCGTTGACGCTTTTGCGGTAGTCGCGGTCGGTCAGGCCGTAAAAGTTGTTTTCGTTGACGTGGGCCGGCTTGTCGACCACGTACTGGCTGCGGCCGGTGGTGTTGGTCAGCGGAATGCCGTAGTCGGGCATGTCGTCGGTGGACAGGTGGTAGTAATCGACCTTGACCCGCGTGTCCGTGCCCAGACCGAACGCGAACGAAGGCGCAACGCCCCAGCGGCTTTTATCGACATCGTTGCGGCCGGCGACGTTGGAATCATGCTTCATGAGGTTCAGCCGGAAGGCGGACGTGTCGGTCATCTGCTTGTTGACGTCGAGGGTGTAGCGCTGGGTCTGGTCCGAGCCGAAGGTGTAGCCGCCGTTGAAGGCATCGCCCAGGTGAGCGCCTTTGGTGACGAGGTTCAGGCTGCCACCCGTGGAGCCTGCACCGGTGAACGCCGAACCCGGGCCCTTGCTGACCTCGACCGACTCGACGTTGAAAATCTCCCGGCTCTGCGCCGCGACATCGCGCATGCCGTCGACGAACACGTCACTCTCCGCGTTGAAGCCACGAATGATCGGGCGATCCGCATTCGGGTTACCGCCCTCGCCCGCACCAAAGGTGATGCCGGGGGTGGTGCGCAAGGCGTCAGTCAGGCTCGTGGCCGCGGTGTCGCGGATAACTTGCTGCGGGATCACCGTGACGCTCTTTGGCGTCTCGCGCAGGGGCGCGGTGTACTTTTTCGAGGCCGATTCTTCGGTCTTGTAAGCCGTGTCGGCCCGCTCGCCGTCGATGTTGGTTGCCCCGAGATTCAGCGCGTTGTCCGATGCGGGTTCCGCGGCCTGCACCATGTGGGCGGCTGACATCGCTGCAAGTGCGACGCCGACGGCGCTGACGATGGAACGCTGCGAATGTGCGGTAACCGGTTGTGCTTGGCGCGACATTTTCCTTCCCCAAGGAAACAATAAGGCGGCGGAATATAGTTGAGACTGCTTCGCATTCGCAGAAAACTTACATTCTTTACACTTTCCCATTACCCAATTTTCACATCGACCCATTCACGCGCGCGGGCGACGTTTTACACGACCAATAAGAATCACTATCATCCGCCGCCTTATTCTTCACGCAGGTCGCGATTCATGCTCCTACATATCCCCGGTCTGTTTTCACCCGAGGAGGTGCTTCGCATCCGACAGGCGCTGGAAGACACCGAATGGGCCGACGGCAAGATCACCGCCGGGCACCAATCGGCGAAAGCCAAGCACAACCTGCAACTGCCGGAAGGTCATCCACTTGCCGTAGAGATTGGCGCGGCGATGCTTGAGCGCCTGTGGCAGAACCCACTGTTCATGTCCGCTGCCCTGCCCCACAAGGTCTTCCCGCCATTGGTGAATTGCTACACCGGCGGCGGCAGTTTCGATTTGCACATCGACAACGCCGTGCGTCAGGCCAAGGGCAGCGCCGAGCGCGTGCGCACAGATCTGTCATCGACGCTGTTCTTCAGCGATCCCGACGACTACGACGGCGGCGAGCTGGTGATTCAGGACACCTTTGGCACCCGTCAGGTCAAGCTGCCGGCGGGTGACCTGCTGCTTTATCCGGCCAGCAGTCTGCACAAGGTCAACGCCGTCACACGGGGGGCGCGGTACGCCTCGTTCTTCTGGACCCAGAGCCTGGTGCGGGACGATGGCCACCGCACGCTGCTGTTCGACATGGACGCGGCCATCCAGCAACTCAGCCGCGACGTGCCTGATCACCCCTCGCTGCTTCAGCTCACCGGCACCTATCACAACCTGCTGCGGCAGTGGGTCGAGGTCTGAGTCATGACCTGGAATCTGCGACGTGAAGAAGTGCTCGATGGCGACCAGCTGCGCGCCATGCTGGAAGAAAGTCCGGCGAGTGCCGCACGGGCGATTCTCAGCGCCGCGCAGGCCAACATCGTCGACGCCCAGGCGCTGCTCGGGCAGATCCTGCTCGACGGCGCCGGCATCGAGCAGGACCCGTCGCTGGCGATGACGTGGTTCCAGATCGCCGCACGCAACGGGCATGCGATGGCCCATAACATGCTCGGTCGCTGCCACGAACATGGCTGGGGGTGCGAGCCAGATGCGGCGAAGGCCGCCGAGTGCTATCGACTGGCAGCGCAGGCCGACCTCGACTGGGGCTTCTATAACTACGGCAACCTGCTGGCCACTGGTCGGGGCGTCAATAAGGATCAGGCACGCGCACTGGCCTGCTACCGCAAGGCCGCACACATGGGTCATGCCAAATCAATGAACATGCTCGGCCGCTATCTGGAAGAAGGCGTGAGCTGCGAGCAGGATCTGCCCGCCGCGCACCACTGGTACCGACGCTCGGCAGAGGCCGGCGATTTTCGCGGTCAGTTCAGTCATGCGGCCGTTCTGGCTGATCAAGGAGACATTCAACAATCGCTGTACTGGTTTGGAACGGCTTTGCGCAATGGCAACCTCAACTTTCTGCGGGTCAGTCGCCAGACGCTGTTGTCGTCACCCCATCCAGAGATTAAAAGCCTGGCCATCGACTACTTCACCAAAGCATCGGCCATTGGCAATGCTGAAGATAAAGCAGCCCTGTCTCACTTTCTCAAAAACGCCAAAACGGCTGCATAAACACGTTCTGACACAGGTTTGAATTTAACGGCATTCCCCCGAATTAGCGGGGCGCAAGCCGTGGTGAGTTCTGCCTGTAAGTTCTCCTACAACAGCTGAAGGCATGGATGCTTTGACATAAGACTCAAGCGCCCACTAGTCTCAGGCCACTGTCATAAAGGCAGTGATAGAAACTCCGTAACCGGCACCAGGATGGCGCCACTATTAAAGAAAGGACTCTTTCATGAATCATGCATTGAACAATGCCTTCAACACCTCAACTAACAAGGCCGCCGAAGAAGCAGCGCTGGCACCAAGGGCGCTTATTGACGCCTCCCTTGGACAAGGCGACGACAGTGTGCGCACCACGGGTCTTATCCTGACCAAAGAGCAGATCATTGATCTGTATCGCTATGAACAAAAAGGCCTGCACTTACCGACTACCGCAGAAGCCGTCAGTGTTTATCTTGGCTATCATCAGCAAAACCCTCCAGGCCGTGGGCTGGCAGTCAGCGACTTCACCAAAACGTTCAACATTATCAAGGTCCATGCCAGTAAATGGGACGGTCTGCGCCAGCGAATCAAACTGATCAGCAGCGAGCTCAAACTCTTCGCGAACTTCATGACCTCGACGGGGGCACGCGTGGTTCGGGAGCTGGACACTGTCTCTGCGTCGAAAGTACTGAAAGATCTGGGAATTATCACGCTCGAAGACCTCAAGCGGGTCGAACAGGAGATGGGCCCCGCGCTTCCGGACATCACACTGGACGACGATGACAAAGAAGCGGTTAAAAGCGTCAGCTACATCCTGGAGCGGGTACTGATGCGCGTCAATACTGAGGAGAAGCGCAGCAATCGCTTGAAAGCGGATCTGGACGCATTTTCTCGGGAACTGTCCAACACGGTTCGGCCCGAAATCTCGCTTCGCCTGGTCGCCATCGACAATAACAACTTCAAAGGTGATGTGGTCCGGCTTCAAAAAGAAATTGAAGACCTCGATAAACAAATCGACGAGAAGAGCGCCAGCTACAAACAGATGGTCAATGATTCGCTAAGCGCTGCGTCCAAACTGAATGTGATTGGTTTGGGCATGGCCATCTACTTTGGTGTAGAGGCAGAAAACGTCCGACAGGAAAGAAACGCTCTTAAAAAAGAGCGCCATGTTAAAAACACCGAGATGGGCACCAAAAGCACAGTCCTTCGGCGCCTTAACGACGTTAAAGGCGATATGCAGGACCTCGAATTGCTGACGCTACAGGCTGATGTGGCAACCCAAAACCTCGTCACCGTCTGGAACAAACTTTATCTGTACATCAAAACGTCTCAAGAAGAATCAGAAGTCATTACCGATGCGCTGAAAGTTAGCTTCCTGGCCTTCCACTTTGAACAGGTCATCGAGCCTTGGGCGCTGATTAGAGACGAGGCGGACGAACTGTATGCCGTCTTCGCCGAAGCCGATGCAGAAATCAACAAAAATCGTTAATCAATACTCTTAAGGTTTTTCCAATGAATATCCTTCGTTTCAATACCGATGTAAACGCCGTATCGCCTGACATTGGCATGATCAACGTCTGCATTCAGCAAATGCTCGACCTCACTGCCGTCGCCAATTTTTCGTTCGATCAAACACGCTATCTGCCGTCGATTCATGTAAAAGCGGCAGGACTGTATGGCTCGCTCACTCAAGCCCAGCGAGCACTGGATGAGGCGGCACTCAAGATGGAAGTGAGCGCCTCCCAAGGACTCAAGAAGCTCAATGCCCTGCGCGGCGCGATCACGGAAACAGCCTCTGACGATGACCTGGAAGATAACGCCTACTTCCGAGCGCATGCGATCAGTATCCTCAAGCGAGGGATAAACGCTGCCGAGAAGGACGCACAGCAACGCTTCAAATCGCTTTCAGATGTGAGGTTCGACCCGGCACTCACCCGCAAATACAAAAGCGAGCTGGACGCCGAGCTGGCGCAATTGAATCTGGCGCAGATCGCCTCCGAAGAAAAAATCGAGGCGCTGGAGGTTTCACGAAAGGTTTTGAGCGATGCAATGGCGGTGCTTGAGAAACGCAACTTTGCAGACATCGCCAAGGACACCGTGCTCAGTGTGGAAAACATCTCCGCAGTCGGCATTACGGCTCCCGAAGCAGAGCTCATCAGGCTGGCTGTCGAGCACATGAAAAAGACCCTGGAAGACATCAGCAAAGCGCTCAACTATCTGACCATGTACGATCAGCGCGAACGCCTGATCAAGCAAATCGAGGCGCTTAAATCCGGCCGCGATGAGCGAGCGGCCGACCTGAACATGACCGCCGCTAAAATCACGTTGATCGACAGCGTTCATGCCCTGTATCAGAGCTTTTTCAATGCCCGAGCTGAATACGCAAAGTTCAATCAGGGGATTACTGCATTCTTCGACCATCTGAAACTGGGTGACCAGGCAGGTTATGAGGACCGTTTCGTCTCCATCGCGCCATCGCTGATTGATTACCTGAAAACCATCCGCTGAAAGCTCACTATTCACAGCCGTGACGGCAAGGACGCCGTCACGGCCTGCACAGGACAAGGATGTCGATATGTCAGCACCTCTGTTTAAGTGGGCCCATTTCGATGCGCTCAATCGCTACCGCATTACCTTGCATCAGGCATTCGAGACCACCGAACGAATCAGGGCAGATCTTGGCCTGGCGTCGGATCAGGCGTTCATCCACCTTCACCAGCCAGCACTTGAACACCTGCACATTCAAGTACAGGCACAGCTTCGATACTGGCCCGAGATACTGGAGTGGCCCTACAGGATCTTTTACGAACAGTCGGATCTGGTGGCCGATCTTGAGCGCTTCAGTTCGGACTATTTCCGGGTCGTTGATGCGCTAACCCGCTCTGAACGCAAAAAATTGCTCTCGACACTGGATCTATCTCAACCGCCCTTCGAGTTGAACGGTCGCCTGAAAATACTGAGTCCGACAGCAGGCTACCCTTTCGCCATGCAAGTGAAGCAGCAGGTTTTTGATCTGTGGATCAAATACGATCGCGCTGCTTTTACGGCCAAAGATCTGTATTCGCGTTCATCGCTTGTTTTGCCGCGACTGGTGGACTTTATGCAGGGAGCCATCAACGCATACGCTAATAATCGGAAGCTCGACCCCATGGGTTCCGACGGCAGAATTGTCGGGGTCAGGGCGATGATCAATGACACGAAGAATCTGCATGCGCAAATCGCAGACGCCACGAGGGACCTGGGTGAGGGGTATGCAAATCTGGCGAGTTTTCTGTCCGGCTCGTTGAGTGACTTCAAAGACCTGTTCACGTCGATTTCGATTGAGCGGTTTGGGGAGATGATTGAATCAGCGATGCCTCGTCTTGAGTTGGCTGAAAAACTGATCAGCCACACAAGGCAGTGAAACAAAAAACCCGCGATCGCTCGCGGGTTTCTTTATGAACGGCAGCGTTTACACGTAGTAAGACTTCAGCGGCGGGAAGCCATTGAACTCTACAGCGCTATAGCTGGTGGTGTAGGCACCGGTGGACAGCCAGTACAGGCGGTCACCGATGGCCAGGTTCAGCGGCAAGCCGTACTTGTAGTTCTCGTACATGATGTCGGCGCTGTCGCAGGTCGGGCCAGCAATAACCACTTCTTCCACTTCGCCTTTCTTTTCGGTCCAGATCGGGAACTTGATGGCTTCGTCCATGGTTTCGATCAGGCCGGAGAACTTGCCCACATCCGTGTACACCCAACGCTCGACGGCAGTGCGGGATTTACGCGACACCAGCACCACTTCGCTGACCAGGATACCGGCGTTGGCGATCAACGAACGGCCCGGCTCCAGGATGATTTCCGGCAGGTCATCACCGAAGTCTTCTTTCAGGTAGCGAATGATTTCTTCAGCGTAGGTTTCCAGACTGTTGGTGCGGGTGATGTAGTTGGCCGGGAAGCCGCCGCCCATGTTGATCAGCTTGAGCACGATGCCGTCTTCTTCTTTCAGACGCTCGAAGATCACTTTCACTTTGGCGATCGCAGCGTCCCAGACGCTGATGTCACGCTGCTGCGAACCGACGTGGAACGAGATGCCGTAAGGCACCAGGCCGAGTTCACGGGCGAGAATCAAAAGGTCCATCGCCATGTCGGTCTGGCAACCGAACTTGCGTGAAAGAGGCCAGTCAGCCGTGGTCGAGCCTTCGGTGAGAATACGCACGTAGACTTTCGAGCCCGGCGCAGCCTTGGCGATGTTGCGCAGGTCGGCTTCGGAGTCGGTGGAGAACAGACGCACGCCCTTCTCGTAGAAGTAGCGAATGTCTTTGGATTTCTTGATGGTGTTGCCGTAGCTGATGCGATCCGGGCCAACGCCGCGATCCATCACTTTATCCAGCTCGTAGATCGAGGCGATGTCGAAACTCGAGCCTTTTTCCTTCAGCAGGTCGATGATCTCGACCGCAGGGTTGGCTTTGACCGCGTAATAAACTGTCGCAAATTCGAAGCCTGCACGCAGGTCGTCGTAGGCCTTGCTGATCATCGCGGTGTCGATGACCACGAACGGGGTTTCTTGCTTGTCGGCAAACGCCTTCATTTTCTCGAAGGTGCTTTTCTCGAAATAGTCTTCGACCTGGATCGACATGCGGGGACTCCTGTTGGCAAACGGTAAAAAACAATGGGTGTGAGCGCGCGGCTCGTGAACGTCCTCCGTATCCCCACTTTGGTTCGCCTACTTCCCAAGGCTGCTCGGCCGAAAGCAAAAAGGCCATCCGGTGATACACCACGGTTGGCCTTGCTGTCTCGTCGTCAGTACTTGAGCCGGATGGATCGTTTCCAGCATGGACGTTCGGCGCGAACTGTAGGACCTGAGGGGCCGGAGATCAACTAAAAATGTCGCGTTTCTGCCCGTTTTTGCCAGACGGGAATCCACGCGCGTTCAATCAACCCGTAGTAACCGACCGATGTGACAGGGTGATGTTCACCTTTCCGAAAAAAACACGGTGCCTGGGTGCTCCCGACCGCTCGACGCCCCTCCCCGCCATCTGTCGTCCACTGTCATTTCTGACAGGTTTCAAACGACCGCAGATGCTCAACACTGGTGCCTCATGACGAGAGGATGCGCCCCATGAAAACACCGCCGATCAACCACCCGACTGAACGAGCCGATGTACCGACTTCCGGTCCGTCGATAACCTCCTGGTTCTCGAAAAATGAGGCCGAACTGCTATACGTAGAGCAGTACGTGCCCACAGCCGGGGACAACATCCATATTTACTGGTCAGGCTGTAATTTCTATTTTGGTGAGCGCGGGGGATACGCAGGCATCCAGCACCAAAACGATAACCTGGTGGGGGGCCAGATTTTTACATACAACAATATCTGTTCGATCTGGGACCTCGCCTCCGACCCGGCTGAAGCCGAGGTCCACCTGGATTATGGGATTGAAGGCCTGTATTCAGGGCATTTCGGCGGCGAGGGCACTGGCCTGCACACCTCGCACCCGATGCCATGGCGCCTGAATCAGTGGTACGCCATCGTGATCAGACGTTGGTTCATTCCCGGCGAATCGGTGACCCGCATGGGCATGTTCATGTACGCCTACGCCGATGCGAAATGGACGCACTATATGTCTGCTTCCGTTCCCGGTCCTGATATTCCCATTTCAGGGGCTACCTGCACGGGCTTTCTGGAACGTTTCAATGGCGACGCGCTGGGCTACCACGGTTATTACGGCCAGCACTTCCGGATGAGCAAAGACGGTTCGTGGCAAAAACCGTCTCATTACGTGGCAACTGCCGGAGGCGACCCTGACACCTGGAATGCCATGCTGGTGGGTGACGGCGATAACGTTGGCGACGCCAACATCATGCTTATTGCCGGTGGCAGCTATGGCAATACCCACAGCACGATCCAGTTGGAGCCCAACCAGTTTGATCCTAAGCCGAAACCGGCGATGTTGACGGCAGCCATCTTATCCGTATCCGTCGTACCGCAAGTGGGTACCGAAGCAGTGATCGTGGCCTGGAAGAATGACGAGTCGACGCCACCGCAGTTGAGCTACTCAATAGAAATCCGCTCTCTCCCGGGAGATGTGCTCGTGGCGTTCGATGCCGAAGCGCTTCCTCAAAAACGATCGTCCATTTTTAGCACGGCGGTGTTCGCTGCCGGAGATTACGAGGTGACACTCACTGTCACCGACATCTTCAACCAGAGCTCTCTTCCGGCCGAAACCACATTCCGGGTCTCAGCACCGGTGAGGCGTTCCCGCAGCCTGTGGCGCAGAGTGCAAGCATGGGTGCGCAAATGTGCGCGTCGTTTTATGAACACGCGGTAGTCCGCTGCATGACAGGACGTTGCCACCCGCAGCGCCCTGTCAGGGATTCGCCACGAAAGCCACGTGTCCGTCAGACGTCGGCTACTCAGTCACCCGAAATGCCCTACCCTGCCAATCTCTTTCCCACACGTATCCCACTGATCCCGATCACTAGGGTTGGCGTCCATTCGCCTCGCACGAACTGTGCGAGGCGATGAATCAACCCGACCAAGGATCAAAGTCATGCAAAAGACTGCCTATTCCCCGCTGTACAACAATGACGTCACTTACGAGTACCTGCGTGGTCTGGATCGACCCCCTGTTTCGGAAGAGGCTCTCGCCACGTTCAGTCCGGCGGCGCTGGCTCAGGTGAGAGAGAGTGAGGCCTACAAGCAAGCCCACCCCTGCACCGGCATTTTCCGGGTGGCGGCGGAAGGCGGCCACACCCGCAATGGTGGTGTGATCGTGAGAGGCACCCTTGGGGTGGAGTTCAGACTGGCGGACGGCCGTGAGGTTGCGGGTGCTCGCGTCGGTGACTGCGCCGTTTACCCCGACGGCACTGAGGCACAGGTCGTCACTGGTGCAGGAAAGGCGAACAGCCAAATGGCGCTGGTGGGCAGCCGCTTGAGCAACGGCGACGAGATCATCAACACGCCGCAGGGTTCTCTTCTTCTGCTCCAGCGCAAGGATGTCGCCTGGCCGGATGACTTTCTGCCCGACGTGGAGAATTGAAGCATGACAATCTTCGATATCAACGGCCGGGAGCAAGGCCTCGACGGCGACCTAACCACCACCGGCGCCATCTGCCACGCCAGCCTTGTTCAAACTTCGCTGGAAGATGGCCGCATGGCATTGCGGCTCGGCGACAAGACCAGCCCTTGCGGCGTGTGTGGGCAAGTGGGCGAAATTGTCGAAGGGGAAGACAGCTTCACGTGGGATGGCATACCGACCGCCGGGCATGACGCGCTCGTGTTGTGCGCGTGTCCGCCGGGCGCGAATCGATTGATTGCTCCGCGGTCAGGGCGTGCGGGAGCCAGTCGAGCGGCAGCGGACGCCGCTGCGGCGCCACATCCTGCTATGCCCATGTCGAACACCTCGTCTTCTGTTTATCCACACACCACTACGGCGCCGGGGAACATCTTCGCCCGTACGTTCGTCATCCGCGACAGCGAAACGGGGCAGCCGCTCGCGAACCGGACATTCACGGCGGCGGTGGATGGTCAGCAAAAGTCAGGTACCACCGACAACTATGGACTGGCCCGCATTGAGGGTTCTTCAGCAGACTCCGTCGTTTCCCTCCACGTCATGTTCCGCTCGCCCGTACGCGAGTTGAAGGAGCTTGCAGGGATGAACACCCGGGTGGTGACCAGTACGACGCGTGTCGAGACGTTGATCCACGGGGAAACGCCCAAGCCCATGGTGGTCACCGTGAATGATCGGGCCGCGACGCGAGAGGCGATTATTAGGAAAGTGCGGGAGTTGGGCCACGGGTTTGTTGAGCGGTCGGAGTGGCACGCGAAGCCGCCTAAAAAACCTTTGGTTCGCGACTGGGATTACACAATGATTGCGCTTCATCATGCAGGGAGGAGTTATTCGTGTGGTGTGGGGAGTGAGCAAATGCTGGACACTCAGGCGAAGCAACAAGGCAAGATATTTGACGACTTCAGTTACCACTTTGCAATTGATTGCGCGGGCATCATTTATGAAGGAAGGGACATTCGCTTCAAAGGCGAGCATCTAATTCTCTATAACTCGAATGCCATCGGCATCGTCTTGTTGAACAACTTGACGACCGAGGAGGAAGGGACTGATTTCATTGCAAAGGCCCGAATCACGTTGAATCATATGGGGCTCAGCACTGCCAACGAACTCCCCACCCCTCAAAAGAGCGCAACTATAAACCTGATCACCGCACTAAAAAGCGTATTCTCGATCAATTTCTTTGGCGGCCATAGGGAGTTTCCTCGCCAAGACACCAAAGAAGCAAAAATCTGCCCAGGAAACATTGGGATGGGTTTCGTTAACGTGGTACGCGCCACCACCGGCCTACACAGACCACTACGAGAATAAAAATATCGCCTTCTATCAGAGCTCACTCAAAACCAAAAAACACATACAACCGAACCTCACATTTACGGCACATTGACTCGCTTATGACCCAACCCAAACCACTAGGCCTTACCACGCTAATCCTATTTGTATTCAGCAATGCCATGATGATGAACTACATCACTTACAAGCAAAACGTGGACCTGGAACCCGTCGTCCTTGCCAGCGTCGCATCGCTGGCATCTATCATCATAGCGTTACCCCTGCTCCTGTTTACCCGCTCTCCGCCACTCACTGCTGTATCTTCAAAAAGACTGATCAAGCCTTACCTCTGGATCACCCTGTTTACGTTTACCTGCTGGACCAGCGGCTATACCGCCTTGTTAAATCTAAACCCAGCCGCGTTTGCCGCCATCGCCCTAGCCGTCAGCGCGCTCATCATGGCGTTGACGGACGTACAAAAGCTGGGGAGGCTGGGCATAGTCGGCTCTATGCTTGCATTGGGCACAGTTTGGGTGCTGTCAACTTCATATAGCTCAGTCATACAAGGCGCAGGCCTACATGATGATTACGAGCTGGAAATAGGCGCGACTTTTTCAATAGCGTGCGGTATTTCGCTTTACTTCATCGCACGCCTAAGTAAGCGACTCAACGATCTCGGCCAATCTTTTCACAAGATACAGGTCCGTCGATCACTGTTCGCGTTTCTAGTGTGCACAACGATCGGATTGCTGGATGGCGCCCTCGCGACCATCGTTTCTGAGGCGCCTCAGTTGGCGGCGCTGACAGTGCTCTTCCTGATCTTGATGCAATCAGCACTTGTGCTGTCTATAAGAACAATCAGCCGGCCTATCCTGACGGTGGGTTTTGCTGGAACCGCCCTTTATACACTGATCGCACAGCTAGCGTTTTTCCAACAGTCCGTTGACTCTCTCATGGTCATCACGATTTTAGGGAACGCCCTGGGCGTGGTCCTCATGTCGTTCGTGCAGACCAAGAGCAACCTGACATGTCAGCGGTGACGAGTCAGCGGCACCACCGTCAAAAAAGGCCCGGGCACCAAAAGCACCCAGGCCATTCACCTCAACTCAACGCAGCCTGCTCCGCCAACTCGGCCGGCGAAACGATGCTGGTCTTCATCCCGCGGGACTGGCCGGAACTCAGGTAAGCCGCGATGGATTCCTGCGTCACTTCACCCAGGAACACGTTTTCGGCATCCAGCACCGGCAGCCACGAGCGATTGAACTCGTACATGCGCGACAGCAGGATGCGCAGGTGTTCGTCGTAGGCAGCGGTGGCGTTGAACGGGCGCAGGTATTGCTCGCACGTGCCGGCCTGGCGGTGCAGGTCGCGGCGGCGGACGTAACCCATGGCCTTGTTTTCGGCATCGGTGACGACCACGTAGCGGCGGTCGTTTTCGTCCATGATTTCCAGCGCATCGGCGACCGGGGTTTCCGGGCTCACGGACGGCGCGTTGTCCGCCGCGTCCTCGGCTTTGACCAGCAGCAGGCGCTTGAGCGTGCTGTCCTGGCCGACGAAGTTGCTGACGAAATCATCCGCCGGGTGCGCCAGCAGCGTGTCCGGATGGTCGATCTGCAGCAGCTTGCCGGCGCGGAAGATAGCGATCTTGTCGCCCAGCTTGATGGCTTCGTCGATGTCGTGGCTGACCATGATCACGGTCTTGTTCAGCGCGCGCTGCATCTCGAAAAACTCGTTCTGGATCATCTCGCGGTTGATCGGGTCGACCGCACCGAACGGCTCGTCCATCAGCAGCAGGGGCGCGTCTGCAGCCAGCGCACGAATCACGCCGATCCGCTGTTGCTGACCACCCGACAACTCGCGGGGGTAGCGATGCAGGTACTGCTTGGGTTCCAGCTTGATCATGCTCATCAGTTCGCGGGCGCGGTCGTGGCATTTCTGCTTGTCCCAACCCAGGAGCTTGGGCACGACCACGATGTTTTCTTCGATGGTCATGTTGGGGAACAGGCCGATCTGCTGAATCACGTAGCCGATGTTGCGGCGCAGGGTGACTTCGTCCAGACCGGTGGTGTCCTCGCCATTGATCAGCACCTTGCCGGAGGTCGGCATGATCAGCCGGTTGATCATTTTCAGCGTCGTACTTTTGCCGCAACCCGACGGGCCCAGGAACACGCAGATCTCGCCTTCATTGACGGTCAGGCTCACTGAATCGACGGCCTTCACTTCCTTGCCGTTGCTCTGGAAAGTCTTGGTGAGGTTCTGCAGCTCAATCATTTGTTTGGCGATCATTTCAGGAGTCCTTTTGGAGTCAGCGAGCGTTGCAGCCATTGCAGAAGCAGGTCGGCGAAGATGGCCAGAATGCTGACCAGTACGGCGCCGACGATCAGCATCGACATATCGCTGCGGCTGATAGAAGCAAGAATAAGTACACCCAAGCCGCCGGCGCCAATGGTGGCGGCGATGGTCATGACGCCGATGTTCATGACCACGGCAGTGCGTACGCCAGCGAGAATCACCGGCACGGCGATCGGCAGTTCAACCATGCGCAGGCGCTGGCCGAAAGTCATGCCGATGCCCTTGGCGGCTTCACGAATGCCGGGCTCGACGCCGGTCAGCGCCAGGTAGGTGTTGCGCATGATCGGAAGCAGCGAGTAGAGAAACACGGCGGTGATCGCCGGCATCGGGCCAAGGCCCTGACCGAACTTCGAATAGAACGGCAAGAGCAAGCCGAACAGGGCAATCGACGGGATGGTCAGCAGCACGGTGGCGCTGGCCTGCAACGGCCCGGCGAGGGTCGGGAAGCGCGTCATCAACACGCCCAGCGGCACACCGACGACGATCGCCAGCGTCACCGCGATGCCGACGAGGGTGATGTGTTGCAGGGTCAGGTGCATGACCTGATTCCAGTCCAGATGGGAGAAAGCGCTGAGGAAACTCATGGTTTCTCCTCCTGTTTTGCCGCCGGCGCCGGAGGGACAGGCACGCTGTCGGCGGAAGGATTGATCGGATGCTCGCGCAGGAATTCAGCCGCCACCACGGTAGGACTTTCATGGTCGACGTCGATGCGCGCGTTCAGCGTGCGCATGGTCTGGTTATCCAGCAGCGCGGCCAGCGGCTTGAGCAAGTCGGCCAGCTGCGGGTGCTTGTCCAGGTACTCTTTGCGGATGACCGGCGCCGCGGTGTAGTCCGGGAAGTAGTGCTTGTCGTCCGCCAGCACCTTGAGCTTGAACGCGTTCAAACGGCCGTCGGTGGTGTAGACGAGGCCCGCAAAAACCTGCCCGTTGCGCAGCGCGGTGTAGACCAGGCCGGCGTCCATCTGACGGGTGTTTTCACGGCCCAGGTTCATGCCGTAATGCTTGACCATGCCCACCAGACCGTCGGAACGGTTGGCGAACTCGGTGTCCAGCGCAACGATGTGGCCTTTATCGGCCTCAGCCTTGAGCACCGTGGTCAGGTCGGACATGTTGTTGACCTGCGGATACTGCTGCGCAATTTTGTCCGGCAGCGCCAGCGCGTAGGTGTTGTTGAACTTGGAGGGGGACAGCCAGACCAGCCCCTTCTTGGCGTCCAGCTCCTTGACGCGCTGATAGGTCTGCTCGCTGTCGAGCTTCTCATCAACATGGTTGTAGGCAACCAGCGACACGCCGGTGTACTCCCACAGCAGATCCAGCTGGCCGCTTTCCTGGGCACTGCGCGCCAGGTTACTGCCAAGGCCGCCGGTGATCTGAACCTGATAGCCCTTGTCGCGCAGGTACTGCGCGGTCAGTTCGGCCAACATGGTCTGCTCGGTGAACACCCGCGCGCCGATGCGAAGCACGGGCATTTCGGCCGGTGCATCCGCGGCCTGGGCGAAACCGGACAGCAACATCCCGACGCCCATGATTAATGTGCATAACTTCTTCATACCAATTCCTTTCTCAGCGGGGCTCGACTTATCGAGCCAGGCCGCGTTCCAGCCAGAGACGGCTTGCCAGGGTCACGGCGCCATCGAGCAACAATGCGAGCAACGCGGTACACGCGGCGCCCAGCACCAGTTGTGGCTGATTGTTCAGGGCGATGCCGGGGAAAATGAGGCTGCCCAGGCTGTTCGCGCCAATGAGGAACGCCAGTGGCGCCGTCCCGACGTTGATCGCCAGGGCCACGCGCACACCGCCGATGATGATCGGCACGGCATTGGGCAACTCGACACGCCACAGCACCTGGCGCGGTGTCATGCCGATGCCGCGGGCGGCTTCTTTGAGGGAACCCTGAACGTTTTTCAGGCCTTCGTAGGTGTTGCGCACGATGGGCAACAACGAAGCGAGGAACAAAGCGAAGATCGCCGGACCGCTGCCGATGCCCAGAATACCCAGAGCGATGGCCAGTACGGCGAGAGGAGGAACGGTGTTACCGATGTTGAAGATCTGCATGAAGCGTTCGGCGCGGCCAACCATGTTCGGTCGGCTAAGGACAATGCCGGTCGGGATCCCGACCACCAGTGCCGCCAGCATTGACGCCAGCACAAGCACCACGTGGGCTTGCAGATAAAACAGCAGATCATCCTGATATTGCCTGATGGTACTGATGCCGATCCATTGGACCAGCAGGGCCAGGAGTGCGATGACAATCACACCTCCCAACAGCCCCTTGCCATAGCGATTTGCCACGGGCGGACTCCTTATTTCAGTCGGCGAACGTCTGGCGTGAAACTGGCCTCTTCAGGCAGCACGCGAACGTTCGCGAAGAGCAGCGGGTGGGTCGCCGGAAAGGTTGATAACTCGGCGAAAACACAAGCCATGAGCGCAGCTTCGTCAAGCTAACTTGCTGATTTTGCAACCCTTGGCGTGTAGCGATACCAGGGAATGGACGTCTCCTTAACCGCAAAGGTTCCCACGTGCGATGGTATCTGGCCACCCTTTATTGACTGAACGGTTCGGTTATTGCTCCGGTTTGGGCTATAATCGCCGCCCTTTTTTTGAATCACCTCTCGGGCGATTTCCCATGACCAGACAGGCCGCCGAAGTCGCGAAACGCCGCACTTTCGCCATCATTTCCCACCCCGATGCGGGTAAGACCACCATCACCGAAAAGCTGCTGCTGATGGGCAAGGCCATTTCCGTCGCCGGTACGGTGAAGTCGCGTAAATCCGACCGCCACGCCACGTCCGACTGGATGGAAATGGAGAAGCAGCGCGGCATTTCCATCACCACCTCGGTCATGCAGTTCCCGTATCGCGATCACATGATCAACCTGCTCGACACTCCGGGCCACGAAGACTTTTCCGAAGACACCTACCGCACGTTGACCGCTGTCGACTCGGCGCTGATGGTGCTCGATGGCGGTAAAGGGGTTGAGCCCCGCACCATCGCACTGATGGACGTCTGCCGCCTGCGCGATACGCCGATCGTGAGCTTCATCAACAAGCTCGACCGCGACATTCGCGACCCGATCGAGCTGCTCGACGAGATCGAAGCGGTCCTGAAGATCAAGGCCGCGCCCATCACCTGGCCGATCGGTTGCTACCGCGACTTCAAGGGTGTCTATCACCTCGCCGACGACTACATCATCGTGTACACCGCCGGTCACGGTCATGAGCGCACCGAGGTGAAGATCATCGAGAAGCTCGACTCCGACGAAGCGCGCGCTCATCTGGGTGATGAGTACGATCGCTTTGTCGATCAGCTGGAGCTGGTGCAAGGCGCCTGTCATGAGTTCAACCAGCAGGAATTCCTCGACGGCCAACTGACGCCGGTGTTCTTCGGTACCGCGCTCGGCAACTTCGGTGTCGACCACGTACTGGATGCGGTCGTGAACTGGGCGCCGAA
Organism: Pseudomonas sp. W2Oct36; assembly: GCF_041060465.1. Lineage (NCBI taxonomy): Bacteria > Pseudomonadati > Pseudomonadota > Gammaproteobacteria > Pseudomonadales > Pseudomonadaceae > Pseudomonas > Pseudomonas sp. W2Oct36. The sequence goes on along the minus strand of NZ_JAUERW010000006.1, from coordinate 28,839 downwards.
GCCGCTCGCCCGCGTCGCCAACGAGCGCACGGTGGAGCCGGTCGAGGAGAAGTTCACCGGCTTCGTGTTCAAGATCCAGGCGAACATGGACCCCAAGCACCGCGACCGCATCGCGTTCATGCGCATCTGCTCGGGCAAGTACGACAAGGGCATGAAAATGCGCCATGTGCGCACCGGCAAGGACGTGCGCATCGGTGACGCGCTGACGTTCTTCTCGAGCGAGCGCGAACAGCTGGAAGAAGCCTACGCCGGCGACATCATCGGCCTGCACAACCACGGCACGATTCAGATCGGCGACACCTTCAGCGAAGGCGAGGCCTTGGGTTTCACCGGCATCCCGCACTTCGCACCGGAGCTGTTCCGCCGCGTACGCCTGAAGGATCCGCTGAAGTCCAAGCAGCTGCGTCAGGGCCTGCAGCAACTGGCCGAGGAAGGCGCCACTCAGGTGTTCTTCCCGCAGCGCAGCAACGACATCATCCTCGGCGCCGTCGGTGTGCTGCAGTTCGATGTGGTCGCCAGCCGCTTGAAGGAAGAATACAAAGTCGAATGCGCCTACGAGCCGATCACCGTGTGGTCAGCCCGCTGGATCGATTGCAGCGACAAAAAGAAACTCGAGGAATTCGAGAACAAGGCCGTGGAAAACCTGGCCGTGGACGGCGGTGGTCACCTGACCTACCTCGCGCCAACCCGGGTCAACCTGGCCTTGATGGAAGAGCGCTGGCCTGACGTGAAATTCCGCGCAACGCGGGAGCATCACTAAGGCTCACTCCTCCAAGTGATCGTTCCCACGCTCTGCGTGGGGATGCCGCTCCTGACGCTCCGCGTCACCTGACTCCGGACGCGGAGCGTCCAGGGATGAATTCCCACGCGCAGCGTGGGAACGATCAGTCAGCCGTCATGCCCTCACTTCACCACCATCCCCACGCCCCGCCCACGGGGATCGGACGCGGTTTCGACTTTCGCGCCGTCAATCTTGATCGCCTGCACATTGCCCATCGACCAGCCCTGGTCCTTCACCGTGTAACCCATGGCCGTCAGCTCGTCGGCCACTGGGGTCGCCAGCGGTGCAAATTTCTCGGTGTAGATCGTGTCCTTCGGCAGCAACTGGTGATGAACCCGCTGCGCCGCAACCGCGTCTTTGAGCGGCATGTGGAAGTCATAGATATTGTTCAGCACCTGAAACACCGTGGTGAAAATCCGTGAGCCACCCGGCGTGCCCAGCACCAGCGTCACTGCGCCGTCGCGGGTGACCAGACTCGGGCTCATCGAGGACAACATGCGCTTGCCGGGCTGGATAGCATTGGCATCCCCGCCCACCACGCCGAACGCATTGGCAACGCCCGGCTTGGAACTGAAATCATCCATCTCGTCGTTCAGCAAAAAGCCCCCGCCCTTCACCACCACGCCGCTGCCGTAATCCCAGTTCAGGGTGTAGGTGTTGCTGACCGCGTTGCCCTTGGCATCGACGATAGAGAAGTGGGTGGTCTGGTGCGACTCAAGCCCGGCCTTTACGTTCTCGGTGGGCGAAATTGCCGTCGGGTTGACCTCGTGGGCGCGCTTGGCCAGATAGGCGTTGTCGGTCAACTGACTCACCGGCGCCACTGAAAAGTCCGGATCCCCCAAGTAGTTGGCGCGATCGGCGAACACGCGTTTTTCAATCTCAGCGAGCAAGTGGATGTAGCGCGCCGAGTTGAGCGGCACGTCTTTGAAATCATCAGCAAGCAGCTGCTTCATGCCGATCAACTGCGCCAGCGCGATACCGCCGGAACTGGGCAGCGGCGCGGTGTAGAGCGTGTTGCCGTTGAAGTTCACATGGAGCGGCTTGCGCCAGATCGCCTTGTAATCGTGCAGGTCCTCTTTGGTGATCAGGCCGTTGTCGTGCTGCATTTGCGCCACCAGCAAGTCAGCCGTCTGGCCCTGGTAAAATTCGTTGGCGCCCTTGTTGGCGATGCGTTCCAGGGTCTTGGCCAGCTCCGGCTGACGGAAGGTCTCGCCGGTCTTCATGTCGCCAAAGTAATCCGCGAAATTGGTTTTGCCGTTGAGCTGCTTGATCGCCTCGGCGCCATACATGTACTGCTTGTCGGCGACCTTGAAACCGTTTTTGGCGTAACCAATGGCCGGCGTCAGCAACTCGGCCCACGGCAGCTTGCCGAATTTCTGATGGGCTTCCCACAGCCCCATCACCGTGCCGGGCACCCCAGACGCGCGTGCGCCCACCAGACTCATGCCCGGAATGACCTCGCCCTTCTCGTCCAGGTACATGTTGCGCGTCGCCGCTTTCGGCGCGGCTTCGCGGTAGTCGAGAAAGTATGGTCGGCCGTTCATGAACAGGGTCATAAAGCCACCGCCGCCAATGTTGCCCGCTTCGGGGTAGGTGACCGCCAGGGTGAACGCCGTGGCGACTGCGGCATCGACGGCGTTGCCGCCTTTTTTCAGAATCTGCGCGGCGACCTGGGCACCGTATTGATCCGGGGACGCGACGGCGCCGCCTTCCAGCATCACCGCGTACACCGGCGAACTCGCGGCGAAGATCACCGACAGGGCAAGGGTTTTGAGGGTCACTGCACGCATGGGGCTTCCTTGATGACGAATGCGACAGCTTGTTACTGATGTGCTGTCTGGAGGCTGAAGAGACTAACGGTCCGGCTGCACATTAATGATGAAACTTGCCACAAACGCAAACGGCCAGGCCCCTAAACCGCAGCACGCTCAGGTTGGTCCCGGACGGGAAACACCACTGCCCTCTCCCGCCGCAGATTGAGTGCCAAGACACTCGCCAGCACCACGATCGACCCCACGATCACCCGCTGCGAAGGCAACTCGCCCAACATGAACGAAGCAATGGCGATGGCCATCGGTGGCGTCAGGTACAAACTCATCGACGCGCGGCTGACGTCCATGTGCTTCAAGACATACGCCCAAGCCAGATACGCCAGTGCGCTGGGGAACAGCCCCAACACCCCCACTGCCACATTGACCCGCAGCGGCGCGTTGAGGATTTCGCCGATCAGCCCCGGCAGATAAACCAGCAGGAACACCGTGCCGGCCCAGACCGTGTAACAGACCATGGTCAGGCCGTCGTACCGATGGCTGTGACGCTTCTGCAGCGAGAAATACACGCTCCAGGAAAACGCCGCCAACAGAATCAGCAGCCCGCGCGCATCCATATGGCCGATGCCGCGATCACCGGTGACGACAATCGCGGCGCCCACCAGGCCGAGCGCGACACAGCCCCAACGCCAGGCGCTGACCCGCTCCTTGAACACGAAATGCGCCAGCAGCGCGGTAAACAACGGCGTCGATTGAACCAGCACGCTGGACGCCCCGGCACTCACGCCGGCCTGGCCGAAATTCAGGGCGATGTGGTGTAGGCTGACGGCGAAGAAACCCAGCACCGCGAGCAACGGCAGGTCCTTCAGGCGCGGCAACGCGATACGGTGCGACGAGGCGATTAACAGCATGAACACCGACGCGATCAGAAATCGAAGCAGCGCCAGATGCCCGGGCTCGTAGGCCTGCAAACCGATGCGAATGCCGGTCGGCGAGAACCCCCAGCAGGCGACCACAAAGACAGTGGCAAGGGCAACTTTCATCCCCTGCCAAGGCACAGTGCCTTTAACCACGATATTCGAATCAACAACCGGCTCAGCCACCACGCTCATCTCGATACTCCCACCGACAAGCCCGACGCCTGCCCATGGCTGCGAGTATCGAAACAACCTATGCTCACCACAACCGAACAATAATGACGCAACCCCTCACTGTTGGTGATGAATGGAATTGGCCCAGATCCGCATGTTCAAGACCGTCGTCGACACCGGCAGCATTGCCCGCGCGGCGGAGGTCTTGCATTGCGTCCCGTCGAACATCACCGCGCGCATCAAGGCGCTTGAGGCGGAGCTGGGCACCGAGCTGTTTTACCGTCAGGGCCGTGGATTGCGCATCAGCCCGGCGGGGGAAATTTTCCTCACCTACGCCGGCAAGATGCTCAGCCTGGCCGACGAAGCCAAGCGCGCGGTGCATCCGGATGCGGCGCCGTCGGGGCCGTTGCGCATCGGCGCCATCGAGTCCTCGGCCACGGCGCGGCTGCCGCGACTGCTGGCGCGCTTTCATGCGCGTTATCCGCAAGTGTCGCTGGAACTGACCACCGGTACCGGCGCACAACTGCTGGAAGCGACGCTTAACCAGAAGCTCGATGGCGCCATTGTCGCCATCGACGTAAAACGCCCCCGGCTCAAACGCACGTCGATGTACCGGGAGGATCTGGTGCTGATTGCGGCCGAGTCGCTGGGCCCGATACGCAGCGCGGCGGATCTGCAGGGCAAATCGATTTTCATGTGGCCCGAAGGCTGCCCTTATCGCGCAGCGCTGGAGCGATGGTTGCAGCACGACGGCCAGACTCAGCCCATCGTCAGCATCGCCAACTACGGCACCATCGTCGGTTGCGTCAGCGCCGGGGCTGGCGTGGCGCTGGTGCCCAAGGGTGTTTACGAGCAGTACCGCAAAGGCTCTGGCTGGGTCGGTTATGAATTCCCTGAACTGACCTCCATCGACAACCTGTTTTACTGGCACGAGAACGCCGAACATCACCCGGCGCGGGAGGCATTTGTGGAGATGTTGCGGGCGGAGTTCAGCGGGATTAGTGAGGCGTGATACCTGCCTGTAGGAGCGTGGCTTGTCCCGCGATCTGCTGCGCAGCAGTAGCAAAACCATTCCAATCAAGTCCTCCAGACAGACCGCGTTTGCAGGGTTTGCTGCCGGTTCCCGGCAGATCGCGGGACAAGCCACGCTCCCACAGGGAATGTAAGCAGGTTCACGCGGCGTACACCGCCAGCTTCTCCTGAATGAAATCCAGAAAGCACTGAATCCGTAACGCCAGCTGCGAGTTGCGGTAGTACACCGCGTGGGTCGGCTGGCGATAGCCGCTGTTGGCCTGGGGCAGGATGACGTTGAGGCGGCTTTGGCGGATGTCTTCGTGGGTCATGAAGTGAGACAAGCAGACGATGCCCTCTCCCGCCAGCGCCAACTGGCGCAACGTCTCGCCGCTGGAGGCCGACACCGTTGGCTGGATGAACAGCCGATCCCCGTCGGCGTGGCGCAACGGCCAGTGATTGAGGGTTTCGGTCTGGGTGAAGCCGAGCAGTGAATGCCCGCTCAGCGCTGGAACGGTTGTCGGCGTGCCGTGTTTTTCGAGGTATTCAGGACTGGCCAGAATGTTCAGCGGGCTGCTGCCGAGGGGCCGGGCATGCAGGGTCGAATCGGCCAGTACGCCAATGCGGATCGCCACATCGGTGCTCTGCTCCAGCAGATCAATGATCAGATCGTTGCTGTTCAGCTCCAGCTGGATGTCCGGATACATTGTGCGAAACTCGGCGACGTACGGGACGATTGAATGCAGCATGAAGGGCGACGCCGCGTTGATCCGCAACCGGCCGGACGGCGTCTGCTGGCGCACCGACATGCGCTCTTCCAGCTCTTCCATCTGATCCAGAATCTGCCGGGCCCGCTCAAGGAAATACTTGCCCTCCTCGGTCAGGTCCATGCGCCGCGTGGTGCGGTTGATCAACGTCGTGCCCAGCTTGCCTTCGAGTCGAGACAAGGTGCGGCTGATCGCCGAGGGCGTCTGCCCGACCTGCTCGGCGGCGGCTGAAATCGACCCGCTTTCGATCACCGTGACAAACACCTGCAACTCATCCGACCTGGCTTTCACTGTTGTCTCCCGCTCACAAGAGACCGGATATTAGCGCGCTTGCGGGCCCGCGCTCAGATTCCGAACACCGAGGCCAGATGCGCTTCGTACCGCTTCACGTCTGCTTCGACGTTCGGCATTTTCATCACGTCCACGGCCAGAAAGGTTGGCAGGCCGGTCATGCCGAGGAACTGGTTGGCCTTGTGGAACGGGAAGTACACGGCATCCACGCCCTTGGCTTCGAAAAAGTCTGCCGGGTCGTCGAACGCTTGCTGCGGCGCGTTCCAGGTGGCGGAAATCATGTACTGCTTGCCGTGCAGCAAGCCGCCGCTGCCATACCGCCGGGACTCATCGGAGCGAGTGCGACCGTCGTTGGCGTACAGGCTGCCTTGACCTTCGGTGAAGACTTCGTCGATGTACCTTTTAACCGTCCACGGCGCGCCCATCCACCAGCCCGGCATCTGCCAGATGATCACGTCCGCCCAGAGAAACTTCTGCACTTCCTCGGCCACGTTGTAGCCGCCGTCGATGAAGGTCTGCTGCACGTCGAACCCGGCGTGATCGAGAAGCGCCATGGCGGCTTCATGCAGCGTGGTGTTGTAGCGGCCGTCGGAATGGGCGAATTGTTTGCCGCCGTTGAGAAACAGTACTTTTTTCATATCAAGCCTCGTCCGCCGTCAATGCAGTCCGCCGTTCAGCGGTACCGGATTGAGGGTCTTCAATTGGAATGGACGGCAGAATAGCGGTCAGGCGAGCAGCGAATAAGCAGGCAGCGGGCAAAATACCTTTGCGGGGGAATCACGAATGGGCCGGTGATTAATGAATCCTTGTTATCACGCAGGCGGGTGAGAAAGCCGATCAATCCGGCTGGCTTACCCAGCGATCATCAGGTGCGCGCCCAGCAGCGCCATGCCGATGAAGAACATGCGCTTGAACACCAACGGGCTGATGCGTTGACGCAGCCATTGGCCGAACATCATGCCGAGCAACGCGGGAATCAGCGCCAGCAAGGAAGCGCCCATTTCAGCGCTGCCCACCGCGCCGTTCCAGAAAAGACCGACGCCCAGCGCCAGGGTCGAGACAGTGAAGGACAGCCCAAGCGCCTGCACCAGTTCGTTACGATCCAGCCCCAGGCCCTGAATGTAGGGCACCGCCGGAATGACGAAAACGCCAGTGGCCGCGGTGACCAGGCCGGTGATAAACCCGCACAAAGGCCCGAGCCAGCGCTCGGCAGCAGGCGGCACCTTGAGCGTCGGCAGAAACAAGCCGCACAGCGCGTAGACAAACAGCGCGCCGCCCAGCGCCCTCGCCATGCCGTGCCCGTTGCCAAGCCCCAGCGCGTAGGAGCCGAGCATGGTGCCGATGACGATCGTCAGCAGCAGCGGCCACAACCGCGTGCACAGTCCGCGCAGATGCCCGCCGGTCGCCAATTGCCAGAGGTTGGTCAAGGTTGAGGGGATCAGCAGCAGCGCCGCCGCCTGGGTCGGCAGCATCATCACCCCCAGCAGGCCCATCGCAACCGTCGGCAGCCCCATGCCGATGACGCCCTTGACCGTGCCGGCCAGCAGAAACGTCAGCAGCACCAGCACTGACAACGTCCAGCCGAGGTGTTGATAAAGCGATAGGAAACCATCCATGGGCGCATCCTGCGAAAAGGTCGACGAGGGGAAAAATCGGGTGGTGCAATGGGTGCCACTTCAGCACATTCGGGCACCTGCGGTAACAGAAAAATAATCAGCGCCACTCATCTGAAGAGCGGGTTGATGTCAGCTTTCCATTTCTGCCAACCCGACTTGCCATTTGTAACGTTTCATCGGCAGCCGGTTTTTCCTAGGATCCCTTGACGTCGTCGACGCCTGGCTCGCCAGCAATCACGTGTTTGAGGGGGAATGCATATGTCCGATGCAACTGAGCGCCTGTGGGGCGCGCGCTTCAAGTCCGCGCCGGCGGAAGCGATGGCCAACCTGTCACGCTCGCCCGCCGTCTATTTTCGCATGACGCCTTATGACGTGGCAGGCTCCAAGGCCCACGCCCACGAGCTTGAGCGCGCCGGTTTGCTGGACGCCGACGAAACCCGCCGCATCATCGATGCGCTGCAATCGATTGACGAGGATTTTGCCGCCGGCACGATTCAGCCAATTCCCGCCGACGAGGACGTGCACACCTTTATCGAGCGCCTGCTCACCGAACGCCTCGGCGCACTGGGCGGCAAGCTTCGCGCCGGGCGCTCGCGCAACGATCAGACGGCCAATGACATGCGGCTGTTTCTGCGTGACCGGATTCGCGTGCTGACCCTGTCGATTCTTGATCTGCAGCAGGCATTGGTCAGTCAGGCCGAAGCCCATGTCGAGACCATTGCGCCCGGTTTTACTCACCTGCAACAAGCGCAGCCGATTGTCTTTGGTCACCATTTGATGGCCCACGCCCAGGCGATTCATCGTGACATCCAGCGCCTGCAGGATTGGGATCAGCGCTTCAATCTATCGCCCCTCGGTGCCGCTGCCATGGCCGGCTCCGCCATCGCCCGCGACCCTCAACGTTCGGCGGCGGAAATGGGCTACGCCGGCCCGTGTGAAAACTCCATCGACGCCGTCGCCAGCCGTGATCACGTGGCCGAGTTTCTGTTCTGCGCGAGCATGCTGGGGATCAATATTTCGCGCATGGCCGAGGAGTTCTGCATCTGGACGTCGCGGCAGTTTCGCTGGGTCGAACTGGATGATGCCTACGCCACGGGCAGCTCGATCATGCCGCAGAAGAAGAACCCGGACATCGCCGAGCTGGCCCGGGGTAAATCAGGCCGTTTGATCGGTTCGCTGACCGCGATTCTGTCGGTGCTCAAGGCGCAGCCGCTGTCGTACAACCGCGATTTGAGCGAAGACAAACACGCCATCTTCGACGCTCTGGACACGCTGAATCTGGTGCTGCCTGCCTTTGCCGGCATGGTCCGCACGATGAAGGTGCGCAAGGACGAGTTGCTGTGTCAGGCGCCCCTGGGGTTCACCCTGGCGACGGAAATTGCGGACTGGCTCGCCGTTCGCGGCGTGCCGTTCAAGGAAGCCCACGAGATCACCGGACAACTGGTTCAGCTGTGCGAGGCGCAGGACATCGGGCTGCCAGAGCTGACGCCAAAGATGCTCGCCGACACCGACCCGCGCCTGACGCCAGAGGTGTTGGAGAGCCTGACGCTGGAAGCGGCACTGGCGGCGCGCGGCGGCTGGGGCGGAACGTCCCCGGTGCGAGTGGCCGAGCAGATCGCGCGATTTAAGGCGCATTTGGTGGCCCAGGAGCAGTGGGCCAAGAATTACAACGGCCCGCGGGGTTAATTGTGGTGCGACCGCGTGCGCATAGTAGGACCGGCTTTAGCCGGGAATGCCTCGGACAGGACGCCGTGAAATGAGGCTGTTTATGCTGCTCTCTTCACCGCCGTCTTCCTGTGAACACAGCACCTGTGGGATTGAGCTTGCTCACGAAGACGGCATTCCAGCCGCTAAATATTCAGCGGATGTTAATGCCTCTTCGCGAGCAAGCTCGCTCCCACAACGTAGTGCGGCGCATGCAAAACCTTAGTGGAATCGCGAGCCCCAAGGATGTACTCGATTACCTAGTGGGACCGGCTTTAGCCGGGAAGAGGCCGGCGGATGTGCACCCTCAGTTTTCCTCCTTGATGTACGCCTCAACCACCGCAGAAAAGTCCTTGCCTCCGTCACCGCGCAAACTCATCGCCTGATACAGCTGCTGCGCCAGCGCGCCCATAATCACGGGTTGGCGCGCGGCTTTGGCGGCTTCGGTTGCCAGGCCCAGGTCCTTGAGCATCAGCTCTGCGCCAAACCCTCCGGTGTAACCACGGGACGCCGGGGCGGTTTCGACGACGCCGGGCCAGGGGTTGTACATCTCCGAGCTCCAGCACCGGCCGGTCGAGCTGTTGATGATGGTCGCCAGCACGCCGGTGTCGATGCCCAGGCGATTGCCCAGCGCCATGGCTTCCGCCACGCCGATCATGGAAATGCCCAACAGCATGTTGTTGCAGATCTTCGCGATCTGCCCGGTGCCGACCTCGCCGCAATGGACGATGTTGCGGCCCATCTGCGCCAGGATCGGCTTGAGCACCGTGAAGTGTTCAACACTCGCACCGACCATAAACGTCAGCGTCCCGGCCTGCGCGCCGCCAGTGCCGCCGGACACCGGCGCATCGCCGACCACCACGCCTTGTTTCGCCGCTGCCGCCGCCACATCGCGGATGGTCTGTGGATCAATCGTGCTGCAATCCACCGCCGGCACCCCTGCACTGATGCCAGCCAGTACGCCGTCTTCATTCAGGTAAACCGCGCGAACGTGAGCGGCGGCCGGAAGCATGGTGATGACCAGGTCGGCGCCCTGAGCCGCATGTTTGGGCGACTCGCTGATCCGGCTGCCCAATTCGGCCAGCTCGGACAAGACCTGTTGGTTGACGTCGAACAAATGCAGCTGATGCCCGGCACGGATCAGGTTCCGCGCCATCGGCGCACCCATATTGCCCAGGCCGATGAAGGCGATTTTCATGGTTGTTCTCCTTGTTCAATTCCAGTGCCACCGGCGACGCAGGCCCCTTGTGGGAGCGAGCTTGCTCGCGAAGCGATCGCGAGCAAGCAAGGCCCGCTCAAAGCGCGTCGCACTCAACGCAAATTGATCGTCGTATTCACGCCGTCATTCACGCTGTCGTCATCGAACCAGCGGCTGGTGACGGTCTTGGTCTGAGTGTAGAACTGCACCACCTGTTTGCCGTACGGTCCCAGATCCCCCAGCTTCGAACCGCGCGACCCGGTGAAGCTGAAGAACGGCACCGGCACCGGAATCGGGATATTGATGCCGACCTGACCCACGTCGATTTCACTCTGGAATTTGCGCGCCGCCGCACCGCTCTGAGTGAACAGCCCGACGCCATTGCCAAACGGGTTGGCGTTGACCAGGGCGATGGCCTGATCCAGCGTATCGACCTCCAGCACCACGAGCACCGGCCCGAAGATTTCCTGAGTGTAGATCTGCATCTCCGTCGTCACGCCGGTGAACAGCGTCGGCCCGACGAAATTGCCGTCCTCAAAACCTGCCACCGTGATACCGCGCCCGTCCAATTCGAGGGTCGCACCTTCCTGAACGCCGCTTTCGATCAGATCAAGAATCCGCTGTTTCGCGCGCTTTGAGATAACCGGCCCGACATCGGTACCCGGCTCGCTTCCCGCGTTCACCTTGAGCTTCTGCGCCAGCGCCTTCAGATCGGGAATCCACTGCTTCGCCGCGCCGATCATCACCACCGCCGACGTCGCCATGCAGCGCTGACCCGCCGCACCGAAACCGGCGCCGACCAGTGCGTTGAGGGTCTGCTCGCGATTGGCATCCGGCAGCACAACGGCATGGTTCTTCGCGCCCATCATCGACTGCACGCGCTTGCCGTGTTTGCCCGCCAGGTCGTAAACGTGAGTGCCCACCGCCGTCGAGCCGACGAAGGACACCGCCTTGATGTCCTTGTGGGTGCAGATCCCGTCGACCACCTCTTTGCCGCCATGCACAACGTTGAGCACGCCCGCTGGCACGCCCGCCTCAACCGCCAGCTCCACCAGCAGCATGGTCGACATCGGGTCCTGCTCGGATGGCTTGAGCACGAAGGTGTTGCCGCAGGCAATGGCCATCGGGAACATCCACAGCGGAATCATCGCCGGGAAGTTGAACGGCGTGATCCCTGCGCAGACGCCGATGGGCTGACGCAGCGTGTAGGTGTCCACGCCACCGGCGACGTTCTCGGCGAATTCCCCCATCTGCAGTGTGCCGATGGAGCACGCGTGCTCGACCACCTCCAGGCCGCGGAAGATATCGCCCTCGGCGTCTGCGATGGTTTTGCCCTGTTCGGCGCTGAGTACGGCGGCGATGCGTTTGGAGTGTTCGCGAATCAGCGCCTGCAACTTGAGCATGATGCGCATGCGGGCGCTTATAGGCGTGTGCCGCCAGGTGGTGAATGCCTTCTGCGCGGCGGCGACAGCGGCATCGACCTCGGCGGCCGTCGCGAAGGGCACGTGGGCCAGCACTTCCTGGGTGGCGGGGTTGACCACGTCGAGCCACTCGGTGGTTTGCGACTCAACCCATTCACCGCCGATCAGCAGCTTCACGCGGGCCACGGTGGTGTTGTGTTTGTTCAGTGACACGTTCATTGCCATTGCTCCATTCAAGGCAGCGCGCCGGCCTGGCCGCGCTGAAAAAAGTCGATTTCAGGCAGCGCGATGGCGAGGGGGATCGCGCTTCATCAGCGCGGTACAGACCAAAGCCACCAGCGCCATGCCGATCAGGTAGGCGATCACGTAGCGCGGACTGCCGCCGCCCATGGCCAGTAATTGCGTGGCGATCATCGGCGCGAATCCGCCGCCCAGAACGCCCGCCAACTGCACCGAGACGGAGATGCCGCTGTAGCGAATTTCCGCCGGAAATTGACGGGCAAACAGCAGAGATTCCGGCGCGTAGAGGATCGGGAAGACCACGCCCACCGCCAACACCATCGCCCACCACACCATCTGCGGTTCGCGGGTGCCGAGCATGGCGAAGAACGGATAAACGAAGGCGCAGAGCAGCAAAAGCCCGGCGAAATACAGACGTTTCTGACCGACCTTGTCGGACAGGTGCCCACACAGCGGCATCGTGACCAGAGAAAGTGCAGCGCCAGCCGTGATCGCGCTCAGCACGTCAGCGCGGGGGATGAGCAACTGGTTGGCGGCGTACGCCAACGCGAAGGTCACCGACATGTAAAACCAGGCATTCTCGGCGGTGCGTGCGCCGATGATGGTCAGGGTTTCTTTCGGGTGCTCGCGGAACACTTTGAACAGCGGCACCTTGACGGCGATGTTGTCTTTTTTGAGCTTCTCGAAATCGGGCGACTCCGGCACTTTCAAGCGAATCAACCAGCCCACGCCCAGCAGCACGACGCTGGCGAGAAACGGAATCCGCCAGCCCCAACTGAGCATGTCGGCCTCCGGCAGTTTGGCGACCATGCCCATCGCCAGCGACGCCAGCACCAGCCCTGCGCCAACGCCGGTTTGCGGCAGGCTGCCGTAGAAACCTTTGCGGCCCTCGGGCGCATGTTCGACGGCCATCAGCACCGCCCCGCCCCACTCGCCGCCGACGGCCATGCCCTGCAAGAAACGCATCGCGACGAGCAGCACTGCGGCCCAATAGCCGATCTGTTCGTAGGTCGGAATCAGGCCGATGATGATGGTCGGAATGCCCATCAGCATCAGGGTGAACAGGAGCATGGACTTGCGCCCGATCTTGTCGCCGAAATGACCGAACACAATGCCGCCCAGCGGCCGGCCGAGAAAGCCCACGGCGTAGGTGGCGAACGCCGCCAGCACACCGATGATCGGGTCCAGTGCAGGAAAGAAGATCTTGTTGAAGATCAGTGCGGCAGCTGTGCCGTAGAGGAAAAAGTCGTACCACTCGATGGTCGTGCCAGCCATGCTCGCCGCGCCGGCAAGCCGGTAGGATCGGGCGTTTTTCACGGGACTGGCATCGAGTGCGCCAGCGTCCGCCGTAATAGCGTTCTTCATAAACTCCTCCGCTTATTTATTGTTGTGCAGGGTGTTATGGCGTTTGGGGGTAGAGCGATTTGCCGGGGCGTTTCCTCGTTGGATTCAGGCACTGCATCAGGCATTAAAGGGCTGGTTGGATCCGGCCGCGCTTCGGAGTATAGATGTGCAAACTTCTAATAAGAACGCACATAAAAGCAGGTTCAACATGCAAAAAAACATCACGTCCTTGAGCGCCCTCAATTGGGATGACCTGAAGTTTTTCCTCGAAGTGGCGCGCACGCGCAAGGCCAGTTCCGCGGCCAAACGCCTCGCGGTGGACTACACAACGGTGTCGAGACGGATCAGCTCGCTGGAAACGTCACTGGGCACGCTGCTGTTCGAGAAATCCCGCAACACCGGCTTCATCCTCACGGCAGAAGGCCAGCGATTATTGGGCGCGGCCGAGTCCATCGAAAGCACGCTGCACATCGCCTGCGAGCAGGTGTCCGGCTCCGGCGTCGCATTGTCGGGGCATGTGCGCATGGGCTGCACTGAAGGCTTCGGCAGCTTCTTCATCACCCCGCAATTGAGTCACTTCACCGACACGTACCCGGCCATTTCAGTGGATATCCTACCGCTGCCGCACTTCATCAGCCTGTCCAAGCGCGAGGCAGACATCGTTATCGCGCTGGAGCGTCCGGAGCACGGGCCTTACGTGTGCTGCAAGCTGTGCGACTACAGCCTGAGGCTCTACGCCACCCAGGATTATCTCGACAACCACGCGCCGATCCTCAAGACCGAAGACCTCGCTGACCATCCGTTTATTAGCTACGTCGACGATCTGGCCTTCAGCTCGGAATTGCTCTACCTCAGCAACCTCCTCCCCGGCGCCCATGCCACCCTGCGCAGCACCAGCGTCATCGCCCAATACGTCGCTGCATTGCAGGGACGAGCGCTGGCGATTCTGCCGTGCTTTCTGGCGGCGCAGGATGCGCGACTGCTGCCGGTGCTGGAGAGTGAGGTGGATATCACGCGGCAGTTCTGGATGTACTGCCGGGAGGACCTGAGAAAGCTCAAGCGGATTACGTTGTTGTGGGACTACATCCGCGAGGCCACCGAGCGCAATCAGGCGTTTCTGTTGGGCAAGACCGGGCGGATGGCGTTTGTGGATTAGACCTGCCGAGCCTGTGTAGGAGCGTGGCTTGTCCCGCGATCGGCGACGCAGTCGTCGTCCCGACTCCCGCGGTATATCAGGAAAAAATACATCTGCTGCTCCTGCTGCCGGTACCCGGCAGATCGCGGGACAAGCCTTGCTCCTACGGGGTACGCGCAGGATTTGCCGTCTAGAAGGCCCCTCCCCGTCATAGTTCAGAAATCTCTGAACTATGCATTTAAGCTTTCCTATTCTTCCCGTTCATCGGCCGAATCTAAGATCGGCCCCAATAAAGGAGCCCGTCCAGTAGAGACACGGCCCGAAGATTGCCTTTTCTGATGTGACTGCCACTGTACCCCGTCTCGGCCTGCGCCGTGGCGGAGCCCTGTCTGGGGTCACACGTCAGCCGCACGACGCAATCTTTGAGGACGCTCGATGAAACTGGAAATCTTCCGCACGCTCTGGGGCTACCGCTCCAGCAAGGCCCAGGCGCTGGATGAGCTGCTGGAAGCCGGGTTCGACGGCATGGAAGCACGCCTGCCGCTGACGCCGGTGGAGCGCGCGGAATTCGGCGCCTTCCTGCGCGCCAATCACGTGCCTTACATCGCCACCGTTTTCACCGCCTACGATGTCCTCCCGGAACAATCAGCGACCACCGCAGAACACCTCACTGACCTAGAGCAGAAGCTCGCCTGGTCAACCGAACTGGCGCCACGCTTCGTCAACGTGCTGGCCGGCAACGATCGCTGGCAATTGCCGCAGCAGGTGGACTTCTTCGGTCAGGCGCTGGAGGTCGCACGCAAGCACGGGCAGACGGTCACTTTTGAAACCCACCGCGCGCGCTCGCTTTTCAATCCTTGGGTCACCCTTGAGCTGATCCGCCAGTTGCCCGATCTGCGCTTTACCAGCGACATC
Source organism: Pseudomonas sp. W2Oct36 (assembly GCF_041060465.1). Lineage (NCBI taxonomy): Bacteria > Pseudomonadati > Pseudomonadota > Gammaproteobacteria > Pseudomonadales > Pseudomonadaceae > Pseudomonas > Pseudomonas sp. W2Oct36. Next base: position 13,556 of record NZ_JAUERW010000006.1, on the reverse strand, counting down.
AGTCACTGGATCGTCGCCTGCGAGCGTTTGCTCGACGACCCCGAAGACGACCTCAGCGCGTTCGTCGAGCGCGTTCATCACATTCAGGCCCGGGTCGGCTACGACCAGGGCCCGCAAGTCCCCCATCCCGCTGCCCCCGAGTACGCCCGCGAGCTGGCTTTCCATCAGCAGCACTGGGAAGCCGTGTGGAAATCCCAGCATTCGCGGGGTTGTCAGGTCAGCACGATGACGCCTGAATTCGGTGCCGACGGCTATCTGCATCACCTGCCCTTCACCAATGTACCGGTGGCCGATCTCTGGTCGCTGAACGTGTGGATGGGCCAGACCGAACGCGAACATTTCCAGCGCTTCACCCACACAACAAGCCGATAAGGAGCGTTTCGTCATGCCAGATCCGTCGCACGCGGCAGCCCCAAAGGTCGCCAATTTCAGCAGCATCCCGGTGGTCGATATCGCCGGGCTGTTCAGCCCCGACGTCGCCCTGCGTCAGGCCGTCGCCGACCAACTGGGCAAGGCGGCGCGGGAAGTGGGTTTTCTTTACGTCAGGAATCACGGCATCGCGCCGTCGCTGATCGACGATCTGCGCCAGGCCGCCAAGGACCTGTTCGCCCAATCCCTCGACTACAAAATGCAGCACTACATCGGCACTTCACGCAGCCACAAAGGCTTCGTACCCGAGGGCGAAGAGGTGTACGCCAAGGGCAAGCCGGACCACAAGGAAGCCTTCGATATCGGTTTTGAAGTGGGCGACGAAGACCCGCTGGTGATCGCTAAAACCCCGCTGATCGGCGCTAACGAATGGCCGGACCTGCCCGGTTTTCGCTCTGCGGTGGAGGCGTATTACGCGGCAGTATTTGCCCTGGGCCGCCGCCTGTTCGACGGCTTTGCGCTGGCGCTGGGCCTGGAGGAAGGCTACTTCGAAGGGATGGTCACCCGTCCGCCCTCCAAGCTGCGTTTGATTCATTACCCGTTCGACGGCGCCGCCCAGGACGCGCCCGGAATTGGTGCGCACACCGATTACGAGTGCTTCACCATGCTGCTGGCCGACAAGCCCGGTCTTGAAGTGATGAACGACCTGGGTCAATGGATCGACGCGCCGCCGGTGGACGGCGCGTTCGTGGTCAACATCGGCGACATGCTGGAGGTCATGACCGCTGGTACGTTCGTTGCTACGGCTCACCGGGTACGCACCGTCAGCGAGGAGCGCTATTCGTTTCCGCTGTTCTTCGCCTGCGACTTCCACACCCAGATCAAGCCCCTTCCGCAGTTCGACAAGGGCACGGCCGACTACGAAGAGATCACCATCGGCGAGCACATGTTCGGTCAGGCGCTGCAGACCTACCAGTACCTGCGGCGCAAGGTCGAGAACGGCGAAATCAAGTTGTACGAAAAGGCACGCAAGCCGTCGAGCTTCGGCCACCTGAAGAATCAGACACATGACGCATCGTGATGCGGTACGTCCCTCTGCCCCGCCCGACTAATCAGCACACCCAGCCCTACCTTCCTGACGTGGAGTCACCGACGATGCGCAACACTCTGAACACTGCTGTCCGCTTGACCGTGCTTGCCTCTGCCGTGCTCGGCGCGTCCCTGTTTGCTGCAACCGCCGCTCAGGCTGCCACCACGGTGACGCCCGGGCAGTTCAAGGTCGGCATGGAGATCACCTACCCGCCCTTCGAATCCTACGACGAGAAGAAGAACGTCGTTGGTGCCGACCCGGACCTGTCACGCCTGCTCGCCAAGCACATGGACCTCAAGGCCGAGTTTGTCGACACCAAATTCTCCAGCCTGATCCTCAGCCTCAATGCCGGGCACTACGACGCGATCATTTCGGGCATGTACATCACGCCGGAGCGCCAGACCCAGGCCCAGACCATTCCCTACGCCGTAACGGGCGCAGCGATCATGGTGCTCAAGGACAGTCCGCTCAAACCCAAGGTGCCGGAAGACCTGTGCGGGCTGAAAATCGGCCTGGAAAAAGGCACCACGTGGGTCACCCAGTTCAACAAGCTGTCCGCCGAATACTGCGTGCCGAAGGGCAAAGGCCCGGTCGCCGTCAGCGAATTCCCGTCGGCACCGGAAGTGACCCAGGCGCTGCTGTCGGGCAACGTTCAGGCGCAAGTGGAAATCGACGGCGCCGCCGGCATGATCGCCGAACGCACCAAAGGCCGCGTGGTGGTCAGCACCGAGCATTCGATCTACCAGCAGACGCTCGGCATCTACGTGAAGAAGGGCAATGACGAGCTGTATCAGGCGTTGCTCAAGGCCTTCGACGAGACCAAAAAATCCGGCGAATACGCTGCGCTGTTGAAGAAATACAACCTGGAAGAGCCTGCCAACTGACGGCTTGATGCTTCATCCCGTGTAGGCGTGAGCGTGCTCGCGATTGGCCGTGACAGACGATGAAGGTGGGTCGGCTGTGCCGAAGTCATCGCGAGCAAGCTCACTCCTACAGGGATCGTGTCTGATAAGAGAATCCCGCCGGGCCCCGCCCTGCTGAGGTGTGTATGCAATTCGAATGGTCCTACTTTTTTTCTTTGTTCTCGGTCGCTGACTTCTGGGAGTCCTGCATCACCGTGATCGAGCTCAGCGCGCTGGGCTGGTTCATCGGTATGCTGCTGGGTTTCCTGCTGGCCTCGGCCAAGCTGTCGACCGCGCGCTGGATCAGCGTGCCGGCGTCGATTTATATCTGGTTCTTCCGCAGTGTCCCGCTGCTGGTGCTGGTGGTGTTTACCTACAACCTGCCGCAGATGTTTCCGGTCACCCGCGACGTGCTGTCCAACCCCTTCTATTCGGGCCTCCTTGCGTTGGTGGTCACGGAAGCGGCTTACATGGCGGAGATTCACCGGGGCGGCCTGATCTCTGTTGCGAAGGGCCAGAAAGAAGCCGGCCGCGCCCTGGGCGTCGGTCTGATCGGCATGCAGCGGCTTATCGTCATCCCCCAGGCGTTCCGTATCTCCCTGCCGACGCTGGTGAATGAATACATCACCGTGGTGAAACTGACCTCGCTGGTGTCAGTGATTTCCCTCACCGAACTGCTCACCGTGGGCCAACGCCTGTACGCGCAAAACTTTTTAGTCATGGAAACGCTGTCGGCCGTCGCGGTGTATTACGTGATGATCGTGACGGTGTTCGGCTGGCTGTTTCACTGGCTTGAGCAGCACCTGGAGCTGAGCAATCGCAAGCCGCAGACCCTCGACGACACTGCCCTGACTGACCTGCGCGCCAGCCTGGTCGTGCAGCCCACGGTGGTGCGCCAGCCGACAACAGGACCGGGCTCGGCACCGGCGCTGCAACTGGTCAACATCCATAAAAGCTACGGGCAGCATGAAGTGCTCAAGGGCATCAATCTGGAGGTGGACGCCGGGCAGGTCATTTCCATCATTGGCCCGTCAGGCTCGGGCAAGACCTCGCTGATTCGTACGGTCAACAGCCTCGAAACCATCGACAAGGGCGAGATCATCCTGTTTGGCGAGGGCTACATTCACGCCGGCGACAACCCCAACGCGCCGCAGATTCGCCGGGGCGTACAGCGCATTGGCATGGTGTTTCAGAACTTCAACCTGTTCCCCCACCGCACCATCCTCGACAACGTGACCCTCGCGCCGCGGTATCACGGCCGCGACCGCGACGTCAGCGAGCAACGCGCCTACGTCCTGCTCGACAAGGTCGGGCTGCTGGCCCACGCGCACAAATACCCCCATCAATTATCCGGCGGTCAGCAACAGCGCGTGGCGATTGCCCGGGCCCTGGCCATGGACCCGCAGATCATGCTGTTCGACGAACCGACGTCTGCGCTGGACCCGGAGCTGGTGGGCGACGTGCTCAAGGTCATCGCCGACCTGGCAAAGGAAGGCATGACCATGCTCATCGTGACTCACGAAATGGACTTCGCCCTGTCGATTTCCGACCGGGTGATCTTCATGGAAAACGGCATCGTGCAGGTCGACGCAGCACCGCAAACGATTCTTGCCGACCAGTGCGGCGCGCGCGTGCGCACGTTCATGGGGCTGGATCACGCCGTTACGCAATCAGCGCCTGCGCTCAAAGAGGCGTGAGCCTCACAGCCCCAACATCAACCCGCTCAGGCGCTTGACCTTGCGCCGCAGGGCTTCTTCAAACACGCCCTGGCGCGGCTCGATCAGGCTGAACCAGTGCTTGGCCCGGGTGATGCCGGTGTAGATCAGCTCCTTGGTCAGCACCGGGTTCAGCGCCTCGGGCAGGATCAGCGCCGTGTGGGCGAACTCCGAGCCCTGGGACTTGTGCACCGTCATCGCGTACACCGTTTCCACGTCATTGAGCCGGCTCGGCAGCACGAAACGCACCCCGCCGCTGCCGTCGTTACGGGGGAACGCGACACGCAGCGCCTGACGGTTCTCCTCGATCGGTCCCTCGGGCAGACGCAGGGCAATGCCGATGTCGCCGTTCATCAAACCCAGCCCGTAATCGTTGCGCGTCATCAATACCGGGCGGCCCTCGTACCACTGATGATCACTCTCGATCAGCCCGGCGCTGAACAGCGTTTCAGTGATCCTTCGGTTCAGCCCTTCCACGCCCCACGGCCCTTTGCGCACGGCACACAGCAGCTGAAACTCATCGAACGCGTTCAGCACCTGCCGCGCCCACTCGACGCTGCGCGGGTCTTCGATCTGCGTCAGGTCTTGCGGCCGCTGCGCGTGCATCACGCCCAGATAATGACGGTAGCCTTGTGGGCCATCGCCGTGACCGTCGAGCAACAGCCGCGACAGCGCACGGTCCTGCTCTCCCTTGAGCACCAGGGAAAACAGATCCGGGTACTGGCGAGCCGCGAGCAATGCACGCGCGTCCTGGTCCTGCTGCTGATTGACCAGTTTGGCCAACTGACCGATACCGCTGCCCGCGACGAAGCGCCGGGAATGGCGCAGCATCACCACTTGCTGGGCCAACGCGTGATGCTGATCGTCGCCCTGCTGCAAACCGCTTCTGGAAAGATCCTCGCCACTGACCGATTCAAGCCACGCCTGGGTCTGCGGGCTGTACATCCCCGCCTCCGCATCGCGGCACAAATCGCCCAGCACGGCGCCCGCCTCAACTGACGCCAATTGATCCTTGTCGCCCAGCAGCACCATGCGCGCATGGGGCGGCAGCGCGTCGAGCAGATTGGCCATCATTTCCAGGTCGATCATCGAAGCTTCATCCACCACCAGCACGTCCAGTGGCAGCGGGTTGCCCGCGTGATGACGAAAATGCCGTGTGCCCGGACGGCTGCCCAGCAAGCGGTGAACCGTGGTGACTTCGCTGGGGATTTTCTGCCGCACGTCTTCCGGCACTTGCAGCGACTGCACCTGATGACTGATCGACTCGGTCAGCCGTGCCGCGGCCTTGCCGGTCGGTGCCGCCAGGCGAATGCGCAACGGCTTGCCGCGCTCAACCGCCGGCGATTGCAGCAGCGCCAGCAAACGCACGACCGTGGTCGTCTTGCCCGTGCCGGGGCCCCCGGTAATGATGCTGAAAGCGCCACGGGTCGCCAGGGCGCAGGCCAGCTTTTGCCAGTCGATCAACGCGTCAGGCGCGGGGTTGGCCGGGCCGAACAGCGCATCCAGCCGCTGGGGCAAATCGCTGAACCCCGTTTCCACCTGAGCCAGCCGACGACGCAACGCCGCATCGATCCGCCGCTCATAGGTCCAGTAACGGCGCAGGTACAGGCGCCGATCGGATAAAACCAACGGCCTCTGCGCCGCCGCTTCAGAGACATCCCCCGCGTGAGCAACCAGCGCGCTGGCTTCCAGCGCCTTGCACCACGTTGCGCCGTCCAGCGATTTGAGCAGTGAGGACGGCAACAGCATCGGCGTCGACAACACATCACCCTCGGGCGGCAGCGACAAAGCGAAGTCCGGCTCTTTCAGGGTTTCGTAGAGGTCCAGGCAAACGTGGCCGTGACCCAACTGGTGACTGGTCAACGTGGCCGCCAACAGCACTAGGGAATCGGCGGCAGGATCAAGGTCGGCCAGAAACGCCACGAAGGCTTTGTCCAGCGCGCGCAACCAGCCGCGTTCGACCCAGCGCTGCAGCAACAGCAGCAAATCCTCCACGCGGCTGAGGGGTTTCAGGTCGGCCAGGCTGTCGGCGTCCAGCGCCGTGGGCATCAAGTGAGCGAAGGTGCGGTTCATACGAGGTCTCCTGACAGCACGTCTTCCGTAATCGGCGCTCGGCCCTGAAACAGCAGATCGAGACTTTCGATCAGCGCGCGGGGCGGTCGGGTAAACCACGCGCCCTGACTCGCTGCGCGACTGCCGCGCACGAACAGGTAGACCGCTCCGCCCATGTGCTGGTCGTAATCGTAATCGGCAAGACGCGCTTTGAGCTGACGGTGCAAGGCCAGCAGATAGAGCACGTATTGCAGGTCGTAGCGGTTCTCCAGAATCGAGTTTTCCATCGCCTGCTCGGTGTAGGCATCGTCGTCGACGCCCAGCCAGTTGGATTTGTAGTCGGCGACGAAGTAACGACCTTCGTGCTCGAACGTCAGGTCGATGAAGCCCTTGAACATGCCGTTCAGCGAAACCGTCTCAGCGGCCGCACGAGGGGCGCCGTTGTGGGTGTAGCGGCGCACCAGCGCGTCCATCTGCGCCACATCGACCTTCGAGCAGGCGAACCAGAATTCCATTTCGACGCGGTACTGGTTCGGCTGATCCAGCTCGCACAAGGCCATGGGCTGTACGTCTGTGCCCAAACGCAGCGGCAGGGTCAGCAGATGCTGCAGCCAGTCGGTCAGCGTGTTGATCCAGCCTTTCCAGTCGCGCCGGTTGCAGCGTTGGGCGACGACTTTCTCCAGCGCCAGCGGATCAGCCGTCGCTTCGGCAAAGCCCTTCTCACCGGCCCATTCCAGCAAGCCGTGCAGAAAGGTGCCGGGGTTGGGGCCGCGCGGGAATCGGTGGATATCGCCGCCGCTGACCATCACCTCCCGCGGCGCATCCGGGGCAAGACGCTCATCGTCGAACAGCTTCTGCGCTTGCGGGCTGTCTGGCGACTGATCGCCGCTGTCGGTGATGGTGTCGCCGATGCGCAGCGCGCTGTAGGACGCAATCCACCAGTTCTCCCGAGCGCTGCGCCTGGGCACGCGCGGCTTGCTCAACGCGACCTCGCTGCGCGGCGCGCTGAAGGACTCGGTCGTGGGCAGCGGCACAGGCTCAACCTTAACGGCGGGATGACCTTCTGCCAGCGAACGCAGCCACTGCCCCAACGCCACCGATTCAGCCAGCTTCTGCCCGCCGCCAAGCAAGTAGCCCAGCGCCGAACGATGGAGTGTCGAGGCGCTGTTGCTGCCGCGTTTGAGATCGGCAACGCCCAGCCAGCACGCGTGTTGCGCGCGGGTCAGGGCCACATATAACAGACGCAGGTCCTCCGCCAGACGCTCGTCATCCGCCTGCTCGATCAGCGCAGGCGTGGGTTTGAGGCTGATCTGCGCGTGGCCATCGGCGTCGTGAAAGTGCAGCGGCAAACGGCTGCCGTCCACTGGCTTCGTCGAGCAGATGAAGGGCAGGAACACCAGCGGGTATTCCAGGCCTTTGGATTTGTGGATGGTCACCACCTTGACCAGTTGTTCATCGCTTTCGAGGCGCAGGATCTGCTCTTCTCCCGCTTGACCTGACAGCGCCAAGTGCTCGCTCAGATGACGAATCAGCGCCTGCTCGCCATCCAACTCGGCGGCGGCCTGCTGCATCAGTTCGCTGAGGTGCAGCAGGTTGGTCAGCACACGCTCGCCATCGGTTCGCTGAACCAGCGCCTGCGGCAGTTTGAAGTCGTGCAGCAGCCGACGCAGCATGGGCAGCACGCCTTGGGTGCGCCAGATGCGCCGGTAATCGCGGAACTGCATGACGCGGTTTTCCCACGCCAGTTCGTCCTGATTCAGCAGCTCAAGTTCGGCCAGCGGCAACGCAAGGGTGATGCAGGCCAAGGCCGCGCGCAGGGTTCGCTCGGCGTCAGGCTCGGCGCAGGCTTTGAGCCAGGCGAGCAGGTCATGGGCCTCTTGCGCCGCAAACACCGAGTCCTTGTCCGAGAGGTACACACTGCGCACGCCCCGCGCCGACAACTCGCCTCGCACGGCCTGAGCCTCCTTGCCGTCACGCACCAGAATCGCGATGTCGGCGGGCAACAGGTTCTTCAACGGCTCCCCAGCTTTCGCAAAGCCCGCTTGCCCTTGTTGACCGGCGTTGAGCAAACGGACGATCTCACTGGCGCAACTCGCCGCCAGTTGCTGACGATAGACCGTGCCCGACACCGGCTGATCGGTTTCCAGCTGCCAGACGTTGAGCGCCGCGAGGACCTCACCGTCGACCTGCAACGTCTCTTTACGGCCCTGAGACCCGACTGCCAGAAACGGCACGGGATTGTCCTCAGGCGTGCGGAACAAGAACGCACCGCGACCGGCCTCGCTCGTTTCCGCGCGCGTGAACACGTGGTTCACCGCATCGACCATCGCGTGGCTGGAACGGAAGTTGGTGCCCAGCGTGTGCAAGCGTCCGGTCGTGGCCTGCCGGGCGCGCAAGTAGGTGTAGATGTCGGCGCCGCGAAAGGCGTAGATCGCCTGCTTCGGGTCGCCGATGAGGAACAGGCCAGTGCTTTCGTCGTTGGCCTCAAGCCGGTAGATGCCGTCGAAAATGCGGTACTGCACCGGGTCGGTGTCTTGGAATTCATCGATCAAGGCGACGGGAAACTGCTCGCGGATCAGGGTCGCCAGGCGCTCGCCGCCACTTCCGCGCAATGCCGCATCCAGGCGCAGCAGCATGTCGTCGAAACCCATTTCCGCGCGGCGTCGCTTCTCTTCTTCAAAGCGGGCGCCGACCCATTGAGCTGCGTGTTCGAGCACCGCCGCATCGGGCGTTGGCAGCGTGTCCAGCGCCACCTTGAGCTCGACCATCGCCTCGAACGCCGGGTGCGACGGCGGATTGTTCTTCCACGCCTCAGCAATGCCGTCGGGCGTCAGCCGAGTGAAACCGGTGCCAAGGTCGAGTTGCTCCTGCTCATCGTCATTGGCCCAGGCAATCAGCTTGTCGAACCAAGGCCGGAAATAACGCTCCTGCATCTTGCGACCATCGACGACTTTGCACGCGACGCCGTCGATGCAGATCGCGTGCAGCTCCGCGGCCCAGTTGGCCCAGGGCGCCTTGAGCTGGCGGAGGGTTTCGCGCCGTTCCTGGATCGACTGCTCGATGATCTGCGTCGGACTTTGCGTCACGCTCGCCCGCTCACTGCCGAACAACGCGCGCACCCTTGGCAGCAGCGCCGCAGGGCCGCCCCAGTTCTCGCGCACCCAGATCAGCGCGTCACCGCTCATGGGATAGCAGAACTTGCGCCAGTAATCGCGCAGCACTTCGCTCAGCAAATCGGTGTGATCGGTTTCCAGACTCTGGGTGAACAGGCTGCCGCTGTCGAAGGCGTGCTCGCGCAGCATCCGCTGACACCAGCTGTGAATGGTCGATACCGCCGCTTCGTCCATCCACTCCGCCGCGATGTCGAGACGGCTGGCGCAGGCGGGCCATTGCTCAATGGCGAACTCATCCCGCAAGCCAGCGATCAACGCGTCGGGCGCTTCAATTTCTTCACGGAAGAACCGCGCGGCTTCAGTCAGTCGCGTGCGAATGCGGTCGCGCAGTTCCTTGGTCGCCGCGTCGGTGAACGTCACCACCAGAATCTGCGGCGGCAACAGCTCACGGCCAAACCCTGAGTCCTCGCTGCCATGCCCCAACACCAGACGCAGGTACAGCGCCGAGATGGTGAACGTCTTGCCGGTGCCGGCGCTGGCCTCAATCAGCTGGCTGCCTTTCAGCGGGAAGCGCAGGGCCAATGGTTGTTGTGCGTCACTCATGCGCCGGCCTCCTCGCGAGAAAGTGCCTGCCAGGGCGCTTCAAAAATCGGTTTGTACAGCGCCTCGCACCAGCCCACGAATTCCTCGCTGCCCAGCAACGCGTCGAAGTCCGGGAACTGACGCGCCAGGGCGGTGCTTTCAGCACGCTCACCCTTGCTGTTCTGGCCATCGCCTTCATAGGCCTTGCGCGCGGCAGCGTCGGCTTTGGCCTCATCGTTCTGCCCTAGCCAGGCAAACGCCGTCTTGACCGCAATCGGCAGCGGTCGTTGCATGCCTTGATGCCAGGCAAGCAGCAGGTCATTCAGCGTGCGCGTGGCGGTGTCTTTGTCCAGCGGCGGCAGCAAAAGCGTCTCGTCGCTGGCCACCAGCGCCGTGGTCAACGGCAGATCGCACGCGCAGGCCACCAAGTGGTTCACCCACGGCTTGGTCAGACGATGCCACTTGCGCGTCTTCTTGCTGGCGATGGCATTGGGAATAGCGGTGATCGCGAGTAACTCGTTCTGAGGGTTCTGATAAAGCCCATCGACCCAGCCATCGAGCTCGACGCCCTGATGCTGATAACTGACCGGCAGCGCGCTGTGCAGCCGCACCGGCCAGCGAATCAGTAGCTCGTGATAACGGGCGACGAGGTCGGGCAGCGGTTCGATCAATTCATCCTGAAGCAACGTGCCGAAGCCGGCCATCGGCAGCAAGCCGCTTCCCTGCAAGCGCGTTGCCTGAGCATATAGGGATTCCTGAATGTGCTCAGGATCTGTTAGCGCTGCTTGCAACAGGCTGTCGCTGAGGCCATAGCGCTCAAGCGCGTCGAGCACGAAAGGCTCCTCGTCCGCCAATGGCGCCTCGGCGACCTCAAAGAATATCTTCAAGCGCTGACTAAAGAAGTGCTTCACCGGATTGCGCAGGAAATCCTGCAACTGCATCAGGCTCAAGGGCTCTTCCTGCTGGTGCTTTTTCAGCGCTTTTGTTTCACCCGCTTCCATGACGGCTTCGTGCAGCACCTGCCACTCACGGGCGAAGCTGAAGAACTCGGGGTTCTCCTGGAAGTATTTGGCACTGAATGGCTGGAGCGGATGTTCAACGGTCAGTTTGTGCAGCAACTGTTGCCCCGGATCACGCTTTTTATCGTCCTCGGGCTCGATGGCATCGGCCCGTCGCCAGCCGCTGGACAGATGATCGCGCAGCTGCCCGATGAGCACCGAAGCCGGCCGCTCGGAATTGTCGCGAATGCTGCGCCCGACCCAGCTGATGTACAGCTGATCACGTGCAGACAGCAACGCTTCGAGCAAGAGATAACGATCATCCTCACGCCGGGAACGGTCGCCGGGACGGTAGTCGCTGCCCATCAGATCGAAATCCAGCGGCGGCTGCGCTCGGGGGTAATCGCCGTCATTCATGCCCAGCAGGCAGACGATTTTGAAAGGAATCGCGCGCATCGGCATCAGCGTGCAGAAGTTGACCGAACCGGCCAGAAAGCGCTGGGATAGCCGCCCTTGATCAAGCCCGGCCAGCCAGGCTTCACGCACGACCGTCAAGGGCAGCTCTTCTTCCAGGGCAACGGTCTCGCAGGTCTGCAGCCAGGTTTCGCGCAGGGTTTCCAGCTGACTGAGCAGGTAGTCGTCATGCTCGCTGTCAGCCATGAAGAACAGCTGCATGATCGCCTGAAGGCGCGCGCCCCATATGGCGGGTGTGGCGGGCCGGGAGAGTTCGTTGTGCGCGACCTGAAGCGCATCGATCAGGGACACCAGAGGGCCAATCAAAGCCGCGTCCAGCCCGCCGATTTCGTCATACGGCTGAATGCCGTCGTAAGCCGCACCCGCACCGACGGCGTAGCCCAACAGCATGCGACGCAGGCCAAAATGCCAGCTGTTCTGCTCAAGCTGTTCCGGCAGACCCAGCCCTTCGCGTTGGTCTGCATTGAGCCCCCACCGCACACCCGCCCCTTCAATCCAGCGATGCAGGGTTGGCAGGTCACGCTCATCAATGCCGAACCGCGCGCGTAATGCGGGAACGTCCAGCAGATCGAGGATTTCACTGACCGGGAATCGACTGTCCGGAATTTTCAGCAGATGCTCAACGGCGATCAGCAGCGGATCACGGCCGCGTTGGCCCTGGTCGGCGAGGGTGAAGGGGATAAAGCGGCGATCGTCACGGTCCAGCTGGCCGAATACCGCACGAATGTGGGGAGCGTAGCTGTCGATGTCCGGCACCATGACGATGACGTCCCGGGGACGCAGGTCCGGATCCTTGCTGAAGCGCGCGAGCAGTTGGTCATGCAGCACCTCCACTTCGCGCTGGGCACTGTGGGCGACATGAAAGCGAATGGAGCGGTCAGTCTTGATGTCCACGGGCGGCCAGACGTCACGGGTCTCGCTCAAAGGGCGCAGTTCGAGGATATCGTCCTGGAGTTGGTTCAGGAGGGTCGTGGGCTCGCTCTCGCTAAACAGATCGATGCGCCCGTCGCGAAAAATCGATCGGTAGCTGTTTGGGTCGTCATGACTGTCCAGCAGATTGATGTAATCACGACCCTGCTTGCCCCACGCCGCCAGCAAGGGGTGAGCGTGCTGGTGCAGCGCGTCAGGATTCAGCACCACCGGCATGCCGGGTTTTCGCGACTGACGCTTGTATTCGTGACGCAGGAGATCCTTGTCAGCCACGATGTCTGCCCAGTGATGGCGGCAAGGATTATGAACGCAGAGCAGGACCTGACTGAAACGAGCCAACCCGGCAAGCGCCTCTAGTGCCTGGGCCGGCAATGAGGAAATACCGAAAACGATAACCCGCGCAGGCAAACCGGCCGGCGCCTCGGTCAGGCTGTTGATGCGCTCGATGTAACGCTGATGCACACCGGCACGGCTCTGGGCCATGCCCTCTGCCCCGACATCATGGAGCAGCGCACGCCACAGTTCGGCTTGCCAGCAGTTCTCTGCTTTCAGCGGCTTTGCCTCTCCCCGACCGGTCCTGAGTTGGTGCTTGCCAGCAGCCCAGTCTTCCAACCAGTCGGCGCGATACACCTGATATTGGTCGAACAGGTCAGCGAGTCGCTCGGACAGTTGGTAACGCTTGCGCAGGTCCGTATCGGCCGTCAGGAATCGCTGCAGTGGCTCGAAGTGTGGCTGATTGATCAGGCCTGGGAGCAATCGCATCAAACGCCAGGTCAAGGGAGCTTTATCGAGTAACGAGGTTTCCGGAATCTCGGCCTTGCCCAACACCGCCCGATACAGCTGCCACATGAAGCTGCCAGGTAACTGCACATCAATCGCAGCGGCAATGCCGCAACCCCCTTGATCATCGTCCTGTGCATCTTCGGCCAACGCGAGCTTCAGCCATTGAGCAATACCGTTGCTTTGTACCAGCGCCACTTCGTTCTCAAGGGGCGTCAGCGGGTAACGCCGCATCCATGACACCACTAGGCCACGCAGCTCATCCAGGCGATTCCCATGGACCACCATAAATCCGGGGTTAAGATTGGATGTCACCGGCATAGCTGCGCCCCTTGGTCTTTCAAAAGAGGAAGAAGACTACCAGAGGGAGCGGACTTGTTAGCGTTCGATGTTGCTAGGGCGACTGGCGAACATTCCCTTATGGGTGGTGATGCAGCGATAAGAGGTTGGCAGCTATTTCCGCGCGCAAAAACAAAACCCCATCTGCTTTCGCAAATGGGGTTCTGGAATTTAATCTTGACGATGACCTACTCTCACATGGGGAAACCCCA